>JAYVZL010000078.1:0-6334 GCA_043783505.1 Elusimicrobiota bacterium | reverse complement strand
CCAAGATCAACAATGCTGCGGTGGACACCAAAAAGCTGGCGACGGATGCGGTGACGACCGCCAAGATTCTAAATGGCGCGGTCACCGTGGCCAAGATTGGGGTTCTAAGGACCTTGCGCGTGGCAAGCTGCAACACGACGGCGGTGGCCGGCAATACCTGCACCACCGTGGTGACCTGGGTCCCTGCTTTTGCCGATGCGAATTACTCGGTTTCTTGCGGCATCGTCGTCACGGGAGGGGTGCCTCGGCTCATCAACTTCTCGGCCAAGGTTGCGGCCTCGGTGACGGTCACCATTGAGGCGGCGACGGCGGTTATCGCCAGCGGCAATATCAACTGCATCGCCATCCACGACTAGCTGCTATGAGGCTTTCCTTGATCGCATCTGTGCCGGACCTCTTCGGTCCGGCCTGACCGGCGCTTAACGCTTGGTGGTCTGCGAGTGCACTTCGGTGTAGATCAGCTTCGAGGCGTCTCGGATGACGCCCGTGAGGTTTTGAAAGTTTTCGCCGCGGGTCATGACGCAGAGCACGTATGGAAGCGGCTTATAGTAGACGATCCCGCAATCGTGCAGCTGCTTGACGCTGTCCCCGGTGAAAGCGCGCTCGCCGAATTTGTGCGCCACGGTCACATCTGGGGGCACGCCGGAGGGCAGCCCCTGTTTGAACTCGGAGGCGGCTAGATAGTCGAGCGCTTTCTCGGAACCCTCGTTGCCTAAATACGAGGCGTTGTAAAGGATGCGAAAAAAAGTCGCGTACTCACGCACCGTCATGTTGTCGTCCGCCGTGCGTACTTCGGGGATCAGGAGTCCGAGATCGCGATAAACGCTGTCGAGCAATTCCGGATCGGTCACATTGCGTAGGAGGATCGTCGCGCGGTTGTCGGAGGCCGCGATCATCGCGTGCAAAAGCTCATCGACGGTGTACTCCTTGTCCGTCTCGAGCACGCTCGTGCCGATGTTGCGCGAGACCATCTCCGAGACGTTGTTGACGACCCTTTTAGTGAGGAAGGCTGGGTTAGATTCCGCCAGCTTGAGGACCGCGATCAGCAGCGGGAGCTTCAACAGGCTCGCTGGTGAAAACGGTTCCTTCTCATTGAAAGCGTAGATGGGGCCGTTGCTGAGGTCGCGAAAATAGATGGAGATGTGACTGACATCCCCCGCTTTTTTTCGATCATCGATGAATTTCTGCATTTTGTACTGGAAGGGCCGAAGCTCGCTGTAATCGAGGGAAGGCACGGTTTCCAGCAGCGGGTTGAGCAACTTGAAAGGCTGGCTGGTTTGGACCCGGGCGGGAGGGCATTGATTGGCGCAGGCCGCGGTCAGGAAAAGGGTTAGCGGGAGGGCTCGACTCGTGCGCATCGGAGTTATTCTAGATGATTTAACGGGGAACCAGGTGTCAGGATTTCTATTCTTTTGATGTCGGCGCTGAGAGCCGAGATTTTGGCGGTGTCACCGGCGCGGACGGCGACTTCCCGGCGCATCTGCAGCAAAGGAATGAAGTTCGGCTCCAGGCGCAGAGCCGCGTCCAGGGAAGCGGCGGCGGGTGCGAGCTTCTCGTTGAGGCCGAGTTGAGCCGCCATGAGCAGACCCATTCCAAGGATGTAGTGTGAATTGGCATCCTGTGGGCGGCGGGTCACGGCTTGCTGTCCGGAATCAATGGCCGCGCCGAGAAGCTTGGCTTTGGCGGTTTTGTCGGGTACGGCGTTGATCATGTCGCCTAGAAGATTGACGAGAGGAATCCGGTAAAAGGATTCATAGGGATTGAGGCGGCTGGCCTCGGTAAAGCGAAGAAACGCGATGTTGCCGTGTCCGTTGTCGCGGATAACATCATGGCCGGCTTTGAAGCTGCGGTCGGCGCGGGTCAGCTGAAAGACGGCGCCGGTCGTCGCGGTGCCGAGGAGCAGACAGCACAGGCCGAGTGCCCGCGAAGGCGGTCCGGCGCGCGGGCTGGAGGTCAGAAGGCCGACGAAGACGGCGGCTAGGATCAAGACCTCCAGGGATACGGGATTGAATTTCATGCTGATGAACAGGGAGAGCAAGCCGGCGCCCAGTCCTGCGGCGAGTTCCCCCCTTCCCGGCTCTTCGAAGGTCTTGCGCCAAGCCCATAACAGGGATGCGAGCAAAAAAAGATATGCGGCCGCGCCGAACAGGCCGGTTGTGGCCAAGGCCTGCAGCATGTCGTTGTGGGCGTGTCCTTGAAACGCGTCGGTGCGGCCCATCTTTTGGCAGTAGGCCTCGGTGCGCAGACGGCGAAAGGCTATTTCAAAAGAATCGGGACCGTGGCCGAGCAAAGGCCGCTCTTGAAAGGCGAGCCAAGCGGTTCTCCATATCTCCACGCGTGCCGAGTCTCCCATCTTCCAGTCGCGCGCGGCGATCGGCGCGATGGCCGCGCAGGCGAGGAAACCGGCCAGGACTAGCCAAAGCGGATTGGCTTTACGCAGAGAGGCGGGTGCTGCGCGCAGGGTTAGGGCCAAGTAGCCGGCGCAGCCGAAAGCCGCCCCCAGCCAGGCACCGCGCGTGCCGGTGGCGGCCAAGCCGCCGGCGATGAGCGCCGCGGAAGGCCAGCCGAGCCCTGGGTTTTCGCGCATGGCCCAATGCAGCGCCAATGGAAGCGTCATGGCGAGGTAAGCGCCCAGATCGATCGGGCTGCCTAAAGTGGAAACGGAACGGTGCTGCTGGAGCTGCGCCATGGGCGGGAAGGGATCGATGCCCAGGCGCTGCAGCACGGCGTGAGCGCCAAGCACTCCACAGATGGCCACGATGACACTGGGAAGCTCCTTGGAGCCGGGAGCCAGGCTGGCGGCGGACGCGTAGACGGCGGCGTATAGCAGCAGGGCGCATAGGCCTAGCTCGTAGGAGTTATAGCGGCCGATGAGGCTCGTGAAATAATCCTGAGAGGCGAGGGTCGAAACGGCCAGGGCGACGGCGCATAGGCTAAGCGCGAGGCCTAGCCCCTGAGGCCTCCCGGCCTGCGGACGCTGGAGCAGGCCGATGCCGCAGAGGAGTACGGCGCATGCCGTGAGGAGGAGCTTGGGCAGCGTGTAGCCCGCCCACAGAGATGGAGACCAGGCCAACGGGACGGCGATGACCGCGGTCCATAAGCCAGCCCGCAGAAACAACGCGGGCGGAGTCTGCGGCTGATCCATTTTTCGATTCTACTTTTATTGCGAGTATAATTTCGCTGGATATGCGCAAACTGTGACTGGAATAGCGGCGGGATTCGTCTATAATAACGAACTCGTGATGATAAGATGACACGTCTGAGAGCGGTAGTTCTATTGGCCCTTTTAGCGACCGCCTGTTTCGGCGGCCGCGCGGCTGCTCAACAAACCGAGCAGACGTCTCCGACTCAAAAGCTCCGTCTGGCCAGCCTTAGCTCGGGGGGCCATCACGGCGGCGCGACGGCCAACTCAAAGCTGGGCGGGGTCATCGGCTTGGCCGTGGCCAATTCGACGGCGACGTCGGCCAATCATATTCTGGCTCTGGGCCTGCTCAATCTCATGTCCTATCCCAACTTGGTGACCGATCTTGCGACTTTGGACATCGCGGGCGCCAACAATCTCACGCTCCAATGGACCAGTCCGGGACACGACGGCGGCGTGGGCGCGCTGCAAAGCGGGACCTCGTACTACATCCGGCTGGCCAGCTACACCGTGCCGGACACGTTCCAGCTCGCCTACGCCGACGTCGTTTTCTCCACGGCGAACGTCTCTCCGGGGGCGCTTGTGAGCGCCACGTTCGGCGGTCTCGTGGCGAACACCAC
Source organism: Elusimicrobiota bacterium (assembly GCA_043783505.1). Classification (GTDB taxonomy): domain Bacteria; phylum Elusimicrobiota; class Elusimicrobia; order UBA1565; family UBA9628; genus GWA2-66-18. The sequence continues at coordinate 2,572 of JAYVZL010000078.1, read as the reverse complement.
CTACTTCGTCGGCCTGTGGACCAAGGACCGGGCCGGAAACCTCAGTTATTTCTCCAATCGCTCGACAGACACCACTTTAGCCAAGGCTCCGGTCGCGCTGGCCAATACGTTTCTATCCGTACAGCCGAGCACCGTCACGCTCGCCTGGGGCGGCCTGACGGCGTCGCCTCCGGATCCGCAGTACAAAACGAGCGAAGGCTACGTGCTTGAGATCTCGTCGACGAACTTCGGACAGCTGTCTCCCGGCGGGGTGATCAACATGTCCTCGACGACGGACGTGCTGGTGAGCACCCTCTCCGTCACGTTCCCGGATCTCAACGTGACGACGAATTATTACCGCGTGGCGAGTCTCAATTGGCGCGGACGCAAGAACTATCTTAATGTCGGCAAGATGAACTTCCAGATCACGCAGTCCGCTCCCAGCGTCGATCTGGGGGCCATCGACATGACCTTGGCGCAGTCGACGGTGTCGATGAGCTCGATTGTGGTCACCAACGTGGGCGATTTGCCCGTGACCCTGATCATCTCCGGCGACATGGCGACCGTGCCGATCAGCTCCTGGACGCTGACGACGACCGTGGGTGTGGACAGCGTCACTCTGCAGGGCTTGTGGAACACGGGCCCCCCTCCGCCCGCGGAGGTGGCCTTTGGGACCTTCATCACGCCCACGCCGCGCATCTCCCAGGTGGCCGGAAACTACGCCGGCGACCAGAACGGGGTCGCCGTGCCGCCAGGGCAGTCCCGCACGCTCTGGTTCCGCCTCCAAACGCCCACATCGACGTCCAGCAACTCCCCCGAGGTCATCGGCGTCGACGCTCGGGCCGTCCTTCCCTGATCGCGGGATATCTCGGCCCGCGGACCCGCGCGCCCTCACCTGGCAGCACTCAATAATACTAAACAGCACTAAAAGCACAGTATTTTAGTTGCTGTTTAGTGCTGTTTTGTGTTGTTAGTTATCAATTGTTTTGTGAAGGTTTTGCGAAGATGATTTCGTGAAATCACTCTCCGACTTCGCGGCACGGACCGCGCTATGAGGCTTAAACTTCATATACGCGCGCGAGAATAAGATGGGAGCGCGCATGGAGAGAGAGATGAAACTGATAGCGATCATCGTAAGCTTGCTCGCCGCGAGCTCGGCCTCGGCCGCGGGGCTGCGCACCAAGTTCGGCGAGGTGGTCGTCAGCGGCTTGAAGATCGGGCAGACGTATTCGCTCAAGGATTTGGTGAACCTGCCCTACTCGGTGGTCAACACCGGCGACGAGGAAGTCGACCTGCTCCTCGAGGTTATCCCGGCCAACGGCGACGTGCTCAAGGTCGGTTACGAGGCCGCGATCTCCACGAACTGGGTGACTCTCAACACGAAGCGTTTTACCGTCGCGCCCAACCGCGAAGTCTCCACAGATTTGACGATCGCGATTCCCAACGATGCGGCTCTGCTGGGACGACGTTTTCAAATCGACATATGGGCGCGCACGCAGTCGTCGCATGGAATGTTCGCCGTGGGCATGCGCAGCCGCCTCTTGATCCATGTGGACAGCACTCCGCCCACCGAGGAGGAGATGAAGCGCAAGTTCGTCCAGAAGAACCTGCCCGCTCTCGATTTCACATTGCTTCCCACCATGGGCACGGCCGAGGGCGTTGCTCTCGCGCGCAAAGTCGATCTGCGCAAGGAGCGCAAGGTGTCCATCAAGATCATAAATCCCAACGAGACGGCGCTTAATTTCCGCATTCGTTCGATGCCGAACTGGGAGAGCTTGCTCAAGGCTCCCGCGGGTTACGAAGACGCCTACAACCCCCAGTGGCTGACGCCGGCCAAAGACGTCGTCAAGGTGGACGGCAACAGCATTTCGGAGACCGGACTATTCTTGAACATTCCGGAGAAGCCCGAACACCGCGGCAAGAAATTCTTCTTTTCCGTCAGCGTCGAGATTCTCGAGGCCGAGATTCCAGTGCGCATGTACTACCGCCTGTTCGTGACGACTGAGGGCGGCGCTGAAGCCAAGAAAGTCGAGGTGACGAAATGAAAGCCATAAAAATGACGCGGAGCGCGGGACTCGCCCTGGCATGGATGGGCCTATCGGTGGCGGCGCATGCCATCTCGACGAATCCGGCGCGCATCAACATTAACGTAACCATCACACAGAACCTGTCAGTGGTTGTCAGCGAGGCGGCGTCGAGCACGCAGACGGTGGCGTGGAACACGGTCACCCCCAATGACCGCCTGGTATCTCCCTCCTCTGCGACGGTGCGCAACGATTCAGGCGCGCAGACCGAGCGTTGGCAGCTGTCGACGAACCTCAACAGCATCCCGGCCAGCGGAACGGACCAGTGGGTGCTGTCGACCGACAGCTCGGCGGTGGGCGCCGATCAGTTCGCCCTGCAGGCGGTGTTCGGTTCTTCGAACACGGCGGCGGGCGGTTGCCCGGCGTTTAACTCGGGCGATTGGGACCAGGCGTCGGCCACGGAGATCACGAGCGTGCCCGCGACCTACACGAACACGGTGTTTGCGGACGCGAGTCTGACGAACGGCGGCGGCACGCCCAACCCGGACACGGCCGCCGGACGGATGATC
>JAYVZL010000077.1:0-6400 GCA_043783505.1 Elusimicrobiota bacterium | reverse complement strand
TGATGCGACGACTCGGAATGGGAGCGCGTGCCCTCGTAGTCCGGTCGCGGCGCGGCCTTGCGTTCGCCGCAGGCAGACGCGACAGCGGCTAGAACCAGCAGCGCAAGAAAAGTCTTCTTCATATCATCTCCTTTAGGCCGTGATCTCTACGGCGTTGCGGCGAAAGGCGGCGGCCAGCGACGCGTCGGCCGCGCACTCCAACCCCTCGATCTTGGCCACGAGCGCGCCGCGCTCGTCGAGGAACTCGATGTCCGCGCCCGCCGAACCCTGGCCGCGCTTGACGGCCTTGGCGACGACGCGCACGCCCCGTTGGGGGAAGCGTTCGACGTACTGGCGGTAGCGCGCGGCGAAGGTGGGCAAAGACGGCGCGTCCATCTGCGCCTGCGTCCATAGAATCATGGCCTGAAACGCGGCGTCTAGGGCCGCGGGATCGGCGAGCCAGAGGTCGCGGATGGGCTGACGCACCCAGGACGCGGGTGGCAGGGCCGTCTTCGCCTCCACCACGATGCCCTCCGGGCCGCAGGCCGGCGCGGACAAGAGGAAGCGCATGTCGGGACCGTGAAACAGGATCTCGCTGTAGGCTTTCTCGATGGTGCGCCCGTAGACGGGACCGGTCACCTTGAGCACCGGCGCCGGAGCGGACGGGCGCTTGATCGCGAGCAGGACCTTGGCCGAAACATGGAGCGCTCCGCCTTCGCCGCGCAGCTCCGTGGAAACGACGAAGACCCCGTCGCGTTTTTCGGCGTGACCGGCGTGCGCTTTAAGTGTCGCGGCCGCGCCGCGCGCGACGACGACTCCCTTGGCCATGCGCAGATCGTCGAGCCCCACGAACACGTAGCCCGGGTTCAGGTGCAGCGCCGCGTGCGCAAGCCACTCGGCCGAGACGGCCAGTGGCAGGACCGCGCGGCCATTGAGCACGTGGGACTCGAGAAACGGATAAGCCTCGAGCGTCAGATCGCGCTCGAAGCTGACGGGCAGAGCGGCCTTGGAGCCCGGCAGCGCGGCGAGCACGACCGTCTCGGCCGGACCAGAAGAGCGGGTTTCGGCGATGAAATGCTCCCCGCCCGAGCGCAGTCCGATCACGCCCACGCCCTCGGCGGCGAAAATCTTTTTAAGATTGGCGTCCACCATGCCGCCGTCCCACGGACCCCAGCCGAGCGAGACGACGCGACACTCGGGAAGGCGTCGAGCCAGGACCTGGGCGGCCTTGTTCATGGCCTCATTGGCGACGGCGTAGTCCGACTGGCCCACGCGGCCGTATCGGGCCGTGGACGAGGAAAAAAGGACGATGAGCCTCAGGTCGGAGGGCTTCACCGCGTCCAAAAAATTCCTCAGGCCGGTGAGCTTCGTGTCGAGCACGGCGTCAAGCTGAGCCGAAGTCTTGTCGAGGATGGCTTTGTCGGCCAGCACCCCGGCTCCGTGGACGACGCCGCGGATCGGGCCGAAGTCGCGGATAGTCTCGGCCACGAGAGAGGCGACCGCGTCGGCTTGGCGCGCGTCGACGGCGCGATAGCGGACCTCGGCGCCGGCCGCCGCCAGGCGAGCCAGCGTTTCCCTGATCTCGCGCGCCGCCAAGACGTCCTTGGCTTTTTCGCCGACGGCTTTCGGGGTCAGCGATTTTTCGGCTTTGGAGATCACGGAACGCAACTCCGACTCGCTCCGAGCCGAGGCGTACTCCGCCGCCTCCGCGCCGGGCAAGGGGCTGCGGCCGACGAGAACGAGGCGAGGTTTGAAGGCTTCAGCCAGCGCCAGCGCGCATGCGGCGGTCACGCCGCGCGCGCCGCCGGTCACGATCACTGCGTCCCCGGCCCGCAACGGGTCGCGCCTGGGCTGAGCCACGCGCTCCACGAGAGCGACGACTTTCAGACCGGCTTCGCTCAATCCCGCCTCGACGGGACCGTCGAAGCCCATCTCCTTGACGAGAAGATGCGCAGCCGCGTCCAACGCCAGCGCGGGGTCGGCGTCGACGGCGCGGCAAACCACGCCGGGCCACTCGCGCGCCGCGGTCTTCATGAGTCCCGCCAAGCCGCCGAAGACAGGGTCCTGATCCTTGCCGCCCGCGAAGCCCAGCGCCCCGTCAAGGCGCGTAACGGTCATCACGCGCCCGCGTTCGCCGCGCTCTTGAAAAGAGCGTCCAGCCGCTTGCACGAGCAGGAAGGCCTTCTTGAGCCACGCCTCGGACTCCGCCGTCCAGGGACAGCCCTGCGCCGCGGGCCGCGCCGGAGCGACGACGATGAGCGCGCCGCAATCGGCGGGCAGGGAGCGCGCGTCGTCCACGGAAATCAGCTCGGCCTTCAAGCCCTTGGCCGTCAGTGCGCGCACGATCGCTAAATCCAGGCCCGAGTCGCGAGTGACCGCGATCGTCGTATTTTTATCGAGAGGAAAAGCGTCGCGCGGGGCGACCGGGATAATTTCCGCCACGAGACGAGAGATCACGCAAGGCTCCGCGACGGCTTTCACGGAAACGGCAGGCGCCGGAGCGACGGGCGCCGGCACGGACGGCGCGGCCGCCATGCCCGCCGACAAGTACGCCGCGATCTGCTTGAGCGTGCGCAGGGTGCCGAGATGCTCGGGCTTGACCTTCGGCGCGCCGGGCAGTCTTTCCGCGACGGCGGAGAGGATCTCGACGCGCTTGATCGAGTCGATGCCCAAATCGCCTTCGAGATCCATGTCCGGATTCAAGGTGTCGGCGGGATAACCGGTTTTCTCCGCGACGATCGCCAGAAGAACGGGCAGGATCGGCTCGGAACTCGCGGGCGGCGCGGCCGGCGACGCCTGAGTCATCCCCGACGACAGGTAAGCGGCGATGAGCTTGAGCGTGCGCAAGGTGCCGAGATGCTCGGGCTTTACCTTGGGAGCGCCGGGAAGCTTCTCGGACACGGCGGACAATATCTCCACGCGCTTGATCGAGTCGATGCCGAGATCGCCTTCAAGATCCATGTCCGGATTGATGGTTTCGGCCGGATAGCCCGTCTTCTCGGCGACCACGGCGGTTAGGATCGATAGGACGTCATGGCCCGGCGCCTTCGCGGGCACGGAAACGACCGCCGGGACGGCGACGGGAGCGGCGATGACGACGGCCGCGGGCGCCACAACGAAGACGGGCGCCGTCATCGGAACTCCGCCCGAGAGCCGCGCGTACAGCGCTTGCTGCTGCTCGACTAAAGCCTGCACCGAACGCTGAGCTGAGTCCTGGCCCTGCAGGAACTGCAGATGCAAAGCGGCGGTCTGTTCTTGAAGCTTGGTCATCGCGTCGATGCTCGCCTGCGCGGCGGACAAGGCTTGGCCGAGAAGGCCGGCGTCCGTCGCCGGCGCGGGGAGGAGCGCGATAGGGGCCGCGTATTCTTTTTTGGGGAAGTTCTTCTTGGGCGTGGAACGATAGGTCGCGCCGGTGAGCGGGATCGACATCTTGGGCTTGGGGCGGCAATCCTTGAGCCCCGCCTCGCCGCCCTGCCAGCCCGTCAAATCGAGACCGTATCCGAGCGCGGACAAATGGGCCAAGACACGCGCGAGATCAGCCACTCCGTTTCTTTTGCCGTTGGAGGCGTCCACGGCGAGCGCTGTGAAATCCTTGCCCTTGAGAATCTGCCCGACGAGACCCGACAAGCGGGCGCCGGGCCCGACCTCGATGAAGGTGCTTACGCCGTCGGAATGCATCGCCTCGACGAGCTTGACGAACTCGACGGGCTTGGCGAGCTGATTGGCCAGAAGTCCGAGCGCCTTCTTTGCTTCCTCGGGATAGACTTCGCCCGTCGTATTGGCGTAGACGGGCAGCGAGGCCTTGGTGAACGATATCTTGTCGAGCGCCGCGGCGAAGTCCTTGAGCGCGGGAGCCACGAGCGCGCTGTGGAACGCCGCGGAGACGGGCAGGCGCATGGCTTTGAGTCCGCGCGCCGACAAGATTTTTTCGGCCCGTTCGATCTCGGCGGTGGAACCGGACAAGACGTTCTGGGTCGGCGTGTTGCGGTTGGCGATGACCAGGTCGAGCTTTCCCTCGGCGACGGCCTTTTCGACGTCGGCGAACGAAGCGGCCACGGCCAGCATCGAGCCCTTGTCTCCGCCGTCTCCGGCCATGAGCGCGCCGCGCAGGCGCGAGAGCGCGTGAAGCGTCTCGGCGTCGAAGCGGCCGGCCAGATGCAGGGCCACCAGTTCCCCATAAGAGTGGCCGGCGGCGGCGTCGGCCTTCACGCCAAAGCGCGCCAGGGCGCGCCAGGCCGCGAGAGCCGCGGCGCCGAGCGCGGGCTGGGCCACCTCGGTCGCGCGCAGGGATTTTTCTTGAGCGTCCGTCTGCTCCGGCGTCCAGGCCGGCTGCGGAAAGATGTGGTCGGACAAACGCTTCATGCCGTCAAAAGACGAATCGGCTTCAGCCAAGGCATTGAAGGATTCGGGGAAGGCGCAGACCAGGTCACGGGACATGCCCACGTATTGGGCGCCTTGGCCGGGGATGAGAACGCCGAGCTTGCCGGGCTTGCCGGAACCGAAGTAGATCCCCTCAGGAGAAGACCACGACGTCTTACCGGCATTCGAAGATAGAAGATCAACGGATTTTTTTGCAGCGGCAACGTGGTCAGAATCCTTTTCTAGAACCAACGTCATACGATAAGCTTCGTTGCCGTTAAAAATCTTGCGCGAAGCCGCGGCGTCGATACGCACCTGATCCCACGCCTTTACCTCGGTCCACGGCGCCAATTTGGCCGCTATCTCAGAAACGTCATTGCCCGACACGGCGACGATTTCTTGATCCTCCCAATCCGTCTCCGTTTTTTCCGCCTTCGATTCTTCCAACACGGCATGAAAATTCGTCCCGCCAAAACCTAATGCCGACACGGCAGCGCGGCGAGGATGGCCGGCCGGGCTCATCCACGGTCTTTTCTCCATGCTCAGATAAAAGGGCGTGTCGCCCGCGGCAAGGACCGGGTGCGGCTCGGTCACTTTCAGGGTCGGCGGAAAGACTTTGTGGCGCAGGGCCATCGTCGCCTTGACCAGGCTGGCCGAGCCGGCGGCGGCCTTGGTGTGACCGATCATGGACTTGACCGAGCCCAGGGCGCACCAGGCGCCTTCGACGCCGCCCTCTTGGTAGACGGCGGCCAGGGCTCCGACTTCGATGCCGTCGCCAACGGCGGTGCCCGTGCCGTGAGCCTCGACGAGCTCGACCGTCGCGGGCCTGATGTCCGCGACGCGATAGGCTTCCTTCAGCGCGCGGGTCTGCCCCTCGGCGCTGGGAGCGTAAATGGACTTGCCGCGCCCATCGGAAGACGAGCCGATGCCGCGGATGATGGCGTGGACCCTGTCGCCATCTTTTTGGGCGTCGTCAAGGCGCTTGAGCACGACCATGCCCACGCCTTCGCCGAGCGTGGTGCCGTCGGCCTTGGCGTCGAAGGACTTGGCGTGGCCGGAGGGCGAGAGTGCTGGGGTTTTGGTGAAACAGGTGAACATAAAGATGTCGTTGAAGGTGTCCACTCCGCCGGTCACCACCATCGTCGCGCGCCGCGCGGAGAGTTCCAGGCTCGCCATGTGCAGGGCGGCCAACGAGCTGCCGCAGGCGGCGTCGACGACGCAGTTCGTCCCGCCCAAGTTGAAGCGGTTGGCGATGCGGCCGGCCACCACGTTGCCCAGAAGACCAGGGAAGGACGCCTCCTGCCAAGGCACGAAGCTGTCGGAGATGCGCGCGATCGCGTCCTCGGCCTGCTCCTTGGGCACGCCCGCTTCATCGAGGGCTTTGCGCCACAACGGATGAGCCAAGCGCGCGCCCAGCGGGATCACGATCTCGAGGGCGCCGGTGACGCCGAGGATGGTGGAGACGCGCGTGCGGTCCCACGTGTCCTTGTCGACGGGATAGCCCGCGTCCGCCAACGCCATCTTGGCCGCGACCAGGCCGAACAGCTGGGCGGGGTCGGTGGCCTCGAGGGTGTTGGGCGAGAGGCCGAACTCGGAAGGATCGAAATCGTAGGTCTCGAGAAATCCGCCCTTGTACGCGTAAACCATGTCCGCCGCTTTGGGGTCCGCGTCGAAGTAGGCGTCCTTGCTCCAATGCGAGGCGGGCACGTCCTGGATGGCGTCCACCTTGTTCTTGATGTTGGCCCAGTACTCGCGCAGGTTCTTGGCCTTGGGGAACACGCCGCCGACGCCGACGATCGCGAGCGGGACGAACTCAGGAAGCTTGTCTTCTTTTTTGGACATGGTTTCTCTTTAGTCGAGGATGCCTTCGAGTTCGACGGCCGTCAGCGGCTCGATACGGGTCGTGTCCGGGTCCAGCGAAACGCCTTGGCAGCGGAGAAAGTGCGCGCGCGTCAGCACGGCCGCGCCGTACATAATATTGCGGGCGACCACGGCGACGCCGCGCTCGGCGGGTTTTTCCAGGAAGCCGCCTTTGACCCACTCGTTGAAGGCGCCCATCGCC
>JAYVZL010000076.1:0-15129 GCA_043783505.1 Elusimicrobiota bacterium | reverse complement strand
CCAAAGCGTCGATGAGACCGGCCGGCTGCGCATGATCAATCGTGCTTGGGCGGCCGCCGTGGGCTATTCAACCGCAGAGGCGCTCGGCAAGAATATTTTCGACATCATCGATTCGGCCAATCAAGAGCAGTGGCGAGCGACCCTCGCAAAGCTGTTGGCTTCAGATTTGCCGTGCGCATTAGAAACCAGCTTCGTGACCAAAGACGGCCGCAAGCTGCGCGTGAGCGGGGTTCTCAGCACGCTCAAACGTCCCGATGGCACTCACGCGATACGCGGGGTCTTCCAGGACGTCACGGCACAGAGAGAACTCGAGCGTATTCGCTCCGAAATCACTCACCATGTCAGCCACGAGTTAAAGACCCCGCTTACGGTCACAACCATTGCCCTTCATATGATGGAGGAATCGGACCGCGAACTCAGCGCAGAGCAACGCCACTTACTGGGAACCGCCCTGTCAGGTGTTAGCCACTTGTCCCGGATGGTCGATGATTTAATGGAAGCAAGTAGATCCGACAGCGGCAAGATGCGCGTAGATGCCGCGCCAAATGATCTCGATGCTTTCCTCGCGAACATCGACAACACGTTCAAACCACTGGCGACCCGTAATGGGTTGACACTCACCCTCGAGCCCGGGGATCCAAAGATAAGAGCCATGTTCGACCCAGTGCGCCTCAGGCAGATTCTGAGTAACCTCATCGGAAATGCGATGAAGTTTAGCCCGAAGGGCGGCCACATTACCATCGGAACTAATGCAGGGCCCGAAGGCTTTATCGAGATTTTTGTCCGCGACACGGGGATCGGTATCAAGAACAATGACCTTGACCGCATCTTCGACCGGCTTTACCAAACATCCAACAAGGTCCAGAAAGGTGAGCCCGGCCTCGGCCTCGGTCTGCATATCTGCCGTGAATTGGTGGTAGCCCATGGCGGGCACATCGGGGTCACCAGCAATCTGGGCGACGGAACGACCTTCCGCTTCACGCTGCGTCTGGCCTAGTCGCTTTTCCGCAACGGCCGCGAGTCCGTACTCTTACGGTTTAGTCGGGTAAAATCCCCTATAGTTACGGGCCGGCCAAAGCGTTATAGTGTGCCATGGAACAAACTCATTGGACAACCCGCCTCGGCTGGCTGGTATTCGCATTGCTGTGCCTCTCGTTTGCGCAGCCATCCCTCGCAAGTAACCTCGATTGGAAGCTAAATGCTTCGCTCAACTACGAATCGGGGAAGTATGGAACCACCACCCGCTCGAGTTCCCTCTACGTCCCTTTCACCGTCAAGCGCAGCTGGGGCGACTGGTATACGTCCATGACGGTCCCGTATCTTAGCCAGACCAGCAACGGGCAGGTACGCAACATCGACGGCAGGCCCGTCAAGATTGGCCGGGGTCGGGGTTCCACAACGAGCACCACGCAGTCCGGCCTGGGCGACATCGTCGCGCGCGGCGGCTACGCGCTCATGAAAGACGATCCCCAACCCCTAGACCTGACGGCGGTCGCAAAGCTGAAGCTGCCAACGGCAGACAAGAACAAGGGCCTGGGTACTGGGGAGTTCGACGCGGGCCTCGGACTCGAGTTCGGCAAGCTCGTTGTTCCCGGTTGGACGGTCCTCGCCGACGCGTATTACACGAAAATCGGGGATCCGCCCGGCACGGATCTCAACAACCAAGTCGCCTTAGACGTCGGATTCTCACATCTCCTGCAAAAAAACATGACTTTGACGGTTCTCCTGGAAGGAAGCAACGCTCTCGTTTCCGGCGAAGCCGACTCGCGCGACATTCGCGCCATTCTAGACTATAGGCTGGATGAACAATTCGGCGCCTACGCTGGCGGCCTCGTGGGCCTGTCCGACGGCAGCCCGGACTTCGGCTTCAGTCTCGGCGGCAGCTGTCGGTTTTAGTTAAAGGAGAAAAATGAAATACATGGCGCTGTACCTCATGGTCGGTTTGGCCTTGTCCGCCGCGTCTTACGCCGCGGCTGAGGACGCAACGAAGGACGAACAAAAGCTCGAACGGACCTCGACCGACGTCGACGAAGACGCGGCCCGGCCCGAAGGACAAAAGAACGTCGAGTCCCAACTCAAGTCGGAGTACAAAGTGGACGACGCCCGCATCCAAGGTCTGCGCGACCAGAAGATGGGCTACGGCGAGATCTCGATCGCGCTCGCGCTGGCCTCGAAGCTGCCCGGCGGGATCACCGACGCCAACGTCGCGAAGATCATGGCCGAGCGCAACGGGCCGCCGAAGATGGGCTGGGGCCAGGTCGCCAAGAAGAACGGCACCACGGTCGGTAAAATCAACGGCCGCGTGAAGGGCGTGGACACCGCCGTGCGCAAGCACGAAAAAGTCGAGGGCAAGGCGCACGAGAAATCAGAGAAGTCTGAGCATCACGACAAAGCTGAACGCGCCGAGCGCTCCGAAAAGGCCGAGAGGCACGAGAAATCGGAGCATCCGAAGCACTGAGACGCACCGATCAAGAACGACGCAAACCGAGCCCATGACGGTCGCGCCGTCATGGGCTCGGCGCGTTACGACGCCGGGGCTCCAACTCCGTTTCCGTCATGTCTTCCGGCAGGGGCCAGGTGATCCCGGCCTGTCCACCAGACAACCCGAATAGGACGATTATCGAACCACAGCAGACACCTTACTGCGGCAAACACGGGATTGTCTCCAATGTCGAGCTCATCCCAACGCGCAAATATATATCGCGCCTTCAAATCATGACACGTTCGACATGTCCAAGCGTGCAAGAGGAACCTAGAATGTCCCATGCTCGCCTCGCTGCTAGCGCTGTCCCTCCTCTCACCGAAGACCGCAGCTCAGTCCATTTACAAGACGCACCCCTCAATAGACCTGCCGGTGACGCTGGTTGCCGGAGGTGGGACTTTGATCGTCTATGCCTTCGGCGATCATTTCATAAATCGGCGCTGTCCCTGTGATAAGGGGGAGGTCAACTCCTTCGACCGTCAAGCGATCGGCAACCACAGCGGGGCTGCCGAGTGGTTCAGCGACGTGGCGGTGGGCGCAGCCATCGCGGGTCCGGTGATAGCTGACTGGTACGACGTGGGGGCGGGATCGGCTTTCAAAGAAGACATGGAGGTGTTGGCCGAGACGCTCGCCGTCAATGGGGCGCTCGTCACCGCAATGAAATATTCCGTCCAGCGTCCGCTTCCGCGCACCTACGAAGGCGAGGCGACCTACGTCGGTTCGGCCCGTGGGTACCGGTCATTTTATTCCGGGCATGCCTCGACGACGGCCGCTGCCCTGACAGCCGCGGCGCAGACCGCGCGGCTGCGACACGGGGCTGGCTGGCTGCCGTGGCTAGCGGCAGTCGCCACCTCGGTAGGCGTAGGAATCGAGCGCGTGGCCGCGGGGAAGCACTTCTACAGTGACGTCGCGGCTGGGGTCTTTATGGGCTCGGTTGTCGGCACGGCCGTCCCGTACCTGCACGCGCGCGACGCAGCGCGCGTGAGACTAACCTTCGTCCCCATGCCGGGCGGCTTCGCCGCAAGTTGGTCAGCACGCTTCTAGTCTCGCCGAAAGTAGCATGAACGGAGGCGCGTTAGGGTTGGGCCAAGCAGTAATGGACATGCTGGGTGCTCGCGAACGATACCCCTGAAATCATCCCTTTGACGTAATCAAAGAATTCATCCCCGGGAAAATAGGCCGATGAAGCGTTTCCTGGGCGCCTCGACCTCCAGGACGAATTCTTAATCAGAATATTCTCGCAGCTCATAGACCTTCCCTATTTTCTTGCCGTCCCACTCAAAGACGAGATTGCGCTCGCGCTGACAATTGCTTAACACGGGCGGGCGGAAAATGGCGGCGCATTGGCCGCCCTTGTTGCGAACGCTGTCGTAGGCGATCCCATAGGAGGACTCTTTGACCAGTCGACCACCCAGTTCTTGGGAAGCAGCGTAGCTTGTCCGGCTGTAGACCTGAGGCAGCTTCTTCTGCATGCCTCTAATATCGTGCAGGTTTCCATCGAGATCCGCGGTAAGGACTCTCATCTCGAGCCGCATCGGACTTTCCTTCGTGTGGCTCATAAATATCTGGCGGTGATGCTTTGTCTCCTCGACAGCCGTCGTGAGGGTTCGCGTCGTGTAATAGAGGCCATGCTGGCCATTACTGAATCGGCTCCCCTCTGGGTTCCGATAGGTGAAGGAAGCCATGATGTATTCGCTCCCCGGCCCGGAGATGATGTCAATGGGGGCCACAATAGCGACTTCTCCGCGCTCTTGCCTTATCCTATCGTTCGTCATCTGTTCGAGATCGGAAATCAAATCCACATCGTCCGGGTCTGCGACCTTCGCTAGAATGCGCTCTTCAGGATAGCGGGTCGGAATAATGCGCCAGCACGATTCCCATTGGACGCGGTTGACTGCGATGTTCATGCCCACGCACCACGTTGAGCATCAAGATATTGCCGGACCACGTACAGGTCGCTCACGTGCCCTGAGAGCATGCGATCAAGCGCGGACTTGCCACCGAAGATCGGAGCTGTATTCGGCTTCCTGATCCAGGCGTCGGCTGCATCTTCGACTGGCAGCAGGATATGGAGTGATTTGAAGATTCCCAGGAGATAGGAGATCCTCTCCAGGGTATCCATGGAGAGATGTCCATCCCCATCCTTCTTCCATTTGAAGAACGTCGAGCGAGCTGCAACGCCTAGCAGCTTCATCTGCTGCTCGACGTCCAATCCCCACCTGTCCGCAAGACGAAAGAAAGTCCTAAGGGCAGGGCCGGACGCCGTTTTCGGGTCTAACTTCCTAGGCAGTGTCTGTGTGGTTCCCATAGCTACACTGTAAGTCCAAATATGGACTTTGTCAAGTGCTTTTGGACTATAAATCTCATGCCTGGTGAAAATCGCAGCCCGGGATCCCGCGGACGATTTGGTGGAGAACGCCGAGGTGCTGCCCGCCCAGCGCCGATTGATCGAGGGCGTAGGCGCCGCCCTTACCACCTGCGCCTAAACGCCGGCTCAACGCACTAGAGCTCGCAGACGCGCGGCGCGAATCGCCCGAAACGCAGCGCTAAAGTCGGCAGCACGAGAAGGTTCAGCGTCGTCGAAGTGACGAGCCCGCCCAGGATCACCAGGGCCATCGGGCCTTCGATCTCGCGGCCGGGCGCGCCCGCGCCGAGCGCCAGCGGCAGCAGGCCGAGTCCCGTCACGAGCGCCGTCATCAGGACGGGGACGAGGCGCTCGACGGCGCCTCGGAGCGCGGCTTGAGGTCCCCACGGCAAGCCCTCGACCTCGACTAAGTGCTCGAAGTGAGAGATCATCATGATCGAGTTGCGCAGAGTGATGCCGAAGAGCGTCACAAAGCCGACGAGGCAGCCGATCGACAGGTTGTAGCGGAAGAGGAAAACCGAGAGGATGCCGCCCGTCAGGGCGAGAGGAAGGTTCAGAAGGACGAGTAGAAGGTTGCGCCAGTGCCCCATCACCACGGACAGGAGCAGGACGATGACGCTGCCGGCCAGGAGCGAGTTTACGAGCAGGTCCCTGCTCGCGGACGCCTGCGCGGCCGAGGCGCCCTCGAAGGTCGCCACGATCTCTGGAGAGAGCTTGAGCCCGGCGACGCCGCGCGTGAGTTCCGCGACGACCGAGGCCTCGTCTCGCCCCGAGACACCGCTCGTCACGATCTGGACGCGCTGGGCGCCGCGATGCAGCACGGAGGAACGGCCGGCCAGCGAGGTGATGTCGGCGAGCTTCTTGAGCGGGACGTAGGTTCCCGCGGCGTTGCGCACGCGCAGCTCGCCGAGCTCCTCGGGCTTGCGCCGCTCGGACGGCGCGAGCACGACGGAGAGGTCGACGACCCGGTCGCCCTCGTAGACCTGGCCCGCATTCTTTCCCTCGTAGGCGGAGCTGACCGCCTCCAGCACCGCGACGGGGTCGAGGCCCCAGCGCAGGAGTTCGGCGGGCTTGAGCGTGACTTTGAGGCGCGGCAGGCCGCCCGGAGCTTGTATGCGCGCGTCGGCCGAGCCTTTGGTCGCCTCGACGAGCGCGAGGACCTTGGCGGCCGCGGCGTCGAGCGCGTCGAGGTCGCGCCCTGCGAGCGTGACGACCACGGGCGCGGTCTCGCCCGCGATCGTCTCGCCGATGCGCTCGGACAGAAAGGTGTTGAACTCGAAATCCGCGCCTTTGATGTTCTCGACCGCCGCGCGCAGCGCGACGTCGGCATCCGCGTCGGCGCCCGGCTTGAGGTCCACCTCGAACTCGCTGGCGTTCGGGCCGAACACGTCGTCGACGGCCGCGCGGCCCGCGCGCTGCGCCACGGTGCGCACGAGCGGCTGCGCGAGGAGCGCGCTCGTCACGGCGTCGCCGAGGCGCAAGGACTCGGCGAGCGACGTTCCCGGCGGCGCGGTCATATGGACGATGAAGTGGCCCTCGTGGAATTGGGGTAGGAACTCACCGCCGAGAAAGGGAGCGAGGCCGATGCCCAGCGTGACGAGGACGGCCGCGCCCGCGAGCACGGCCCGCGGCCGCGTCTCCACCTTTTCGAGAACGCGAAGGTAGCCCGCCTTGAGGCGCCGCGCGAGCGGGCCATCCTCGGCCGGGAGCTTGCCTCGGCCGAGGAGCATCAGGCACAGGGCGGGCGTCAAGGTCAGAGCCACCGCGAGCGACGCCAGGATCGCGTAGATGTAAGCGAGCGCGAGCGGACCGAAAAGCCGACCCGCGAGCCCGGGAAGAGCCAGGACGGGAAGAAAGACCACGCATACGGCGGCCGTCGCGTAGACGACGGCGCTGCGGACCTCGAGCGAGGCGTCGAGGACGACGCGGGCCTGCGAGAGCGGGCTGCCGGCTTCGCGGTTCAGGCGCAGGCGCCGCAGGATGTTCTCGACGTCGATGACGGCGTCGTCGACGACCTCTCCGATCGCGATCGCGAGCCCGCCCAAGGTCATCGTGTTGAGGCTATGTCCGCTCCACCGCAGGGCGGCAACGGCGGCGAGCAAGGACAGCGGGATCGCCGAGCAGGAGATCAGCGACGTGCGCAGGTCGAGCAGGAACATGAACAGCACGATCACGACGAGCGCCGCGCCGATGAGAAGCGAGCCGCGAATGTTGCGTACGGCCGTTTCGACGAAGTTCGCGGAGCGGAACAGGTCGGAGCGCAGGACGACGCCTTTCGCGTCGAGCTCGGGCTTGAGCTCCGCCAGAGCCTCGTCGACGCAGCGCGTGGCCTCGAGGGTGTTGGCCTGGTATTGAGCCCACACGTTGATCACGACGCCGGGCTTGCCCATCACGGTCGCGGCGCTGAGCGCGGGCGCGGGAGCCTCCACGATCGTCGCGACGTCGCCGAGCATCACGTCGAGCGGCAGGGCCGCGTTGTTCTCGCGGACGAGCGCGGTGCGAGAGAGCTGCGCGGGCGTCAGGGACTGGCCTTCGACCTGGAGGACGATGCGCCGGGCCGGCGTGTCGATGAAGCCCGCGCCGCGCACCCCGGTCGCCGTTTGGGCCGCGGCGATGATGTCCGCGATCGAGAGGTCGTACTTCATGAGCCGCTTCGGGTCGACCTGGATCTGGAACTGGCGGACGTCGCCGCCGAAGATGCTCGCCTTGGCCACGCCGCGCACGGCGAGGAGGCGGCGGCGGACGGTCCACTCGGCGAGCGTGCGCAGCTCCATTAAGGAGAGCTTGTCGCTGGTGAGTCCGATCGTCATCAGGTCGCCCGTGGCCGAGGTCAGCGGCTCCATGACCGGCTGGCCGACCCCCTGCGGGAGTTGGCCCGATAAAGCGCTCAGGCGTTCGGCGACGGCCTGCCGGTCGAGATAGATGTCCCGTCCCCCCGAGAAAACGACGGTCACGATCGAGAGGCCCTGGACCGACTCCGAGCGCAGGGACTCGATGCCCGGCAGGCCATTGAGGGCGTTCTCGATCGGCTGGGTCACGAGCGCCTCGACCTGCTCGGGCGCCAGGCCCCGCGCCTCGGTCTGCACGGACACCTGCGGCGCCGCAAATTCGGGGAATACGTCGTATTTCGCCTGCGTCGCGGCGTACATGCCGTAGACGAAGAGGAGGACGCCGAGGGCGGTGACGACCGTTCGGTAGCGGAGCGACAGCGCGACGATCTTATTGAGCATCAGCGCGGCTCCCGTTCGTACGAGGCGGGCGGCAAGGCCGCGCCCGCGAGCGGCATCTCGAGCGCGTCCTCGAACGCGCCGAGCGCCTGCTGCGTTTCGGCCAGCGCCTGGGAGCGCGACAGCCGCGTCGTGTCGAGGTCGAGCTGAAAGCGAAACAAGGTCATCCGCGTGACGTCGCCCGGGCGGAGCAGGCGGCGGACGACGGCGTCCTGCTCGAGATGGCGCGCGAGCGCCGAGTCGGCCGTGCCGAGCTTGTCGTACGCCGCCTCGTACGAATCCCGCGCGCGGTCGATGTCGTTGATGATCTTGGCCTGCAGCGCCAGGAAGCGCGCCGCCGCCTCGCGGCGCCGGCCGTCGGCCTCCTCGATCGGCCCGCGGTTCCGATTGAACAGCGGGATCGGCAAGTTGAAGCTGAAGCCCCACTTGTCGGCGCCCTGATCGTAGGCGTAGCCGGGGCCGATGTGGACGTCGGGATACTGCCGGGCGACCTCGAGCCGGAGGTCCGCCTCGGCGGCGGCGTAGCCCGCGAGCGCGGCGAGAAGGTCGGGCCGGCTCTTGAGCGCCTTCGCTCGGGCGCCCTGAGACATGGGCGCTTTCGGATCGGGAGGCTCGGCGAAAGACGCGGTCGATAAGGCCACGGCCCGCGCCGCGCTGACCGGCACCCCGAGCGCCGTCGCGAGGCCGCCCGACGCGTCGACGCGCCGGCGGCGCGCGTCGGCGAGCAGCAGCCTGCTCCGGTCCGCGAGGAGGACCGCCTGCGTCGAATTGAGGGGCGAGGTCTCGCCCGCGCGCGCTCGTTCGACGAGAAGGCGCTCGTTCTCGGCAAGCTCCGACTGCTGATGGCCCAGCACGCTCTCGGTTTCGCGCGCCGCCCACAGCTCCACGGCCGCGGCTCGAACCTTGCTGCGCGCTCCCCACGCGGTCTGAGCGAGCTCGAGACGCGCCTGCTCGGCCAGCGCGTCGGCGCGCAGGCGCCGAGCGCCCCGTTTTCCCGCGATCTCGAACTGCAGATCCAGGCCGACGCCCCATATCCAAGGAGGGGACGCGGTGTTGGTCACGTGCTCGAAAGGCCCTCCGACGATCGAGGGATTAGGCCGTTCCGCCGCGGTTCGGCGTCCGGCGACGGCGGTCGCCCGGCGGGCTCGCGCCGCGTCGAGATCGGGGTGGAAAAAAAACGCGGCCAAGGCGAGAGAGTCCTCGTCCCACGGGTCCGGCGGCCACGCCGGAACCGCACGGCCCGTCTGGGTCTCGATGAAGGCGCGAAGCGCGGGGTCGGCGAGAGAGCGCGATTCGAACGCCCGGGCGGTCTTCTCGGGCTCGAGCGGGCGCGGCCGGTAGGCGGCGCAGCAGGAAAGCGTCGAGGCGCCTATAAGCAGGACAAAACCGCGGCCGGTCTCCATGCGGCAGTCTAGCAAAGTGCGCGGGATTCCAATTTTCATCGGTCCTTCGGCGCCTTTTATTCGGCCTTGAGCCGGCGAAAGGCCCGCCGCCAGGTAGAGCCTGGCGCGGTCGGTCATTCCTTGAAGAACAAGAGGCGGCCATGGTCCGGATCGCAAACCCATATCCCGCCGCGGTCGTCGGCGGCCGCGCAGTGCGCGCGCTCCGCGGTCTTCACCGTGGAGATCAAAGTCAGCGTCCCGGCATCCGAAACGCCCAGGATCGCCATCGTCGCGCTCTTTGCGCCCGGAAGATAAAGGCGCGCGAGCCGGGAGCTGTAGGCGATGACATCGACGCCCTTTCCCGCGTCGAGGTTCGAGAGCACCTTGCCGCCGCGAGCCGCGTCGAGGACAACCGCCTTGCCTTCGTCGCAGCCGACGAATAGAAAGCCCCGCTTCTCATCAAGAGCGATGCCCCGCGAGCCCGCGCAGCCGTTGGGCCAGCGCGCCACGACGGCCCGGCTCTTGAGTCCGATCGAGATGCTCTCCCCCTTCCATGTATGCGTGTAGGCCCGGTCCCGAGAGCCATCGATGACGAGCGACTCGGGACCGCCGGGCACCGCGATCTCCGCGGCCTTCACGATCGAAACCGCGGCCTTCTCGCGAGACAGCGTGAAGACCTCGATTTTCTCGGAATCGGGCTCGCTGACCCAGAGCTCGCCCATGGAAGCGACGTAGCGGACGTAGTCGGGGCTGCCGGAGAGCTTCGACGACGCGGCGATCTTCCCAGTCTTGGGATCGACGGCGCTGACCGATCCGGCGTTGCGATCGATCCCAAAAAGAAGTCCGCCGCCCTCGTCGGCCGACGTCACGCCCTCGCCGTGCCCGGCTTTATAGTCCTTCTCGGCGGTGAACCCGCCCACAGACGACACCTTGCGCGTAGCCGGGTCGACGAGGAAGATATTCCCCGTGCGCCCGCCGGCCACGAGAACCTTCTTCAGGCCCGGCGCGTAGCCGAGGTCGTCGAAGCCGATGCCCTCGCCGCCGCCAGGCATCGGGATGGGGACGGCGGGACCGGGTCCCTTGGCGAGCAGATTCGATGCGAAACAGCAGACCAGCAGCGCGGCGATGATAGAGTGGTTCATGTTCATTTCCCCTGCGTGTCGAGCGCGGCCTTGAGGCCCGCGGCGAGCTCCGACGTCTTGCCGATTCCCCAGTAGTGCAGGAATATGATTCTCGGGCTCTCCATCGTCATGTGGCTGTGGATCGCGACGACGTTTATGCCCGCACCGCGCAGCGCCTTGAGCACTCCCTGGAGCTCCGACTCCCGCATCGCGAAGTCGCCGTCGACGACGGCCTTATCGTCGCTGCCGGCGAACGCCGCCCAGGTGTTGACGCCCATCGCGCTGCCGATCTCATGCTCGCCCATCTTGGTCTTAAGCCCTATCGTCGCCTTATAGACGCCTTTCGCGAGCTCGCCTTTGACGCCCAAGACGGCGTCGATCTTCGCCGGATCGAGGGAAGTCTTGGCCGGGTCGATGTCGGCCTTGGGCGCCAGGCCCTTCGCGCCGATGGTCTCCTTGAGCTTCGCGAACACCGCGCCGACGCCGCGCGCGAGCTTCTCCTCGTCACCCATCCCGCCGACGTGCATGAACATGACGCGCGGCGAGTCCCAGAAGAAGTGGTTGTGCAGAGCCGTCACCTCGAGCCCGTTGTCGAGCGCCGCGCTCATCACGGCGTTGACCTGATCCTCGAGCATGACGATGTCGCCCATCACCATCGCGTGGTCGCCCGCGCGCGTGAAAGCGGCCCAGGCAGTGAGTCCCATCGGCGGGGTGACTTTCACTCCCCCGACGACGGCCTTGATGTCGTCGCGCGGATAGCTGACCTTGAAGACTCCCTCCTTCGCGTCAAGCTTGCCCTTGAGTCCGGTCAAGGTCTCGATGCGCGCTGTGTCGAGCGCCGCCTCGGGAGCCGCCGCGGCGGCGTTCACGTTCAGAAATAGAGCCAGCATCAGGTATTTGCTCATAAGACCTCCCATTAGCCTTTGTAAAGGAATAATCCGGCTGCGCCCGCAATCGCGACCACCAGCGGCTCGGGCACTTTGTAAAACGTCAGCGTGAGAAGCGATGCGACGCCGATCAAAGCGGTCGGAACGTCGCGGATCGCCTTGGTCCCCAGCACGAAGACGGCGCCGGTGATGGCGCCCACGGCCGCGGAGGTGACTCCGTCCACGAACGCGGCCAGATGCGGGTTGCTCCCGTGCCTCTTGAACCAGGGAAACGGGATGATCACAAACAAGTACACGGGAAGGAAGACGCCGAGCGCCGCAAGGCAGGCACCCGCGAGGCCGGCGACGAGATAGCCTATGAAGCCGACCGTGATCACCACGGGGCCGGGCGTGATCATCGCGACCGCGACCGCGTCGAGGAATTGCGATTCCGTCAGCCAATGATAGTCGCGTACGACGCCGCCGTAGAGGAACGGCACGATCGCGAGGCCGCTGCCGAAGATAAACGCGCCCGCTTTGGCGAAAAAAATGAAGATATTCCAAAGCGTGCCGTTCGAGACCGCGGCCATGCCTTGCGGCGCGAAGAGACCCAGCCACGGAAGCCCGGCGTTGAGGCGGTTCGCCACATTTCGCGGCGGCGCGTACGCGAACAGCGCGACGATGCCGGAGAGAAGGAACAGCGCGGCGATTTCCCGGCGCGTCCAGGCGGTGACCACGGCCGTGAGCGCGTAGATCGACCACAAGAGTTTCTTGTTTCCCATCGTGGACTTGGTGAGCTTGTATGCGGACCGCGCGATGATCCCGATGACGGCGGCGCCGATGCCGTAGAAAAGCGCCTGCATCCAGCGCAGGCCGCCGTACTGGACATACGCCCAGCCTATGGCCACGACCATCAAAAACGACGGTAGGATGAAGGCGAACCCTACCAACGTCGCGCCGAATACCCCGCCTTTCACATAGCCTATGCCGATCGCGGTCTGCGCGGCGAGAGGGCCCGGCGCGAGTTGGGCCAGCGCGAGGGACAGTTTGAAATCTTCCTGCGCGATCCACTTCCGGTCCTCGACGAGGTCCCGCTCTATGTAGCCGACGAGCGCGATCGGCCCGCCGAAGCCGATCGTACCGAGCTTCAGGAAGTATAGAACGAGATCCGTCAACGAGCCGTTCATCCGGCCCGCTCGACGAGATTCCGGCAATAGGCGTACAGCGCGTCGTATACGGGGAACTGAAGCCGGAGCTTCTCGTGATCGTCCGGAACGGACGCGTGAAACCCCTCGGCCATGGCCAGGAGACCCGCGGCTTCCGGGCAGACGCCGAGCTCGCCGTCAATGTCGGCGCCCTGGGCGTCGAACGACTTCCCCGAGGCCACCCGGTCCGTCTTGGCTCCTTCGCGGGTGACCCACTTCGAGGCGCTCACGGGCTAGTCTAAGTTTTCGGAGACGGTCTTGAGCTCTTCCTTCCGGCTGAGGCCGATGTCCGCGACGGGATGTCCATCCTTCATGGATGGCATCACGCTGATCGCCTGGAAGCCGAGAGGTCTTCGCCGCCGGTGATCGCCTCCGTCGCAGCGACCTTGCCGGTCTCATGATCGACGATGACCTCGGAGTATGTCCGGCCCTTCATCACGTACACCGAGAGCTGGAGCTTGCTCTCGTCCAGCTCGAACTTCGCGGAGTCCCGAGCCGGGCGGCCCGTCAGTAAGCCCGCGCACGCCAACGCCAGCACAATGTTCGTCTTCATTTGCCCGCTCCTTGAGTCGCTACAGGTGTTCTATTAAATCGGCTTTGGCGCCACAAGCTTGGAGAAGCAGGTCCAACGGCTCGACTGCGAGGTCGTCGAGTTGGAGTCCCGGCAGATCGACGCCGAGATCATCCGGCGCAACCTCGAAAGCTTCTCGAGCTTCTACACCAAGCTGACCCCGCCCCAGCAGAAAGAGCTTCTGGCGCTGCTCGTCGGCGAGGTCGTCTACGATCCGGCCGCGTCCAAAATGAAACTGACCCTGCGCCAACTCCCAGACCTGGGATTCTAGGTGGCAGGCGACAAGGTCAGTTTTGATGAGCGTCTGAATTGGCTGCCCGTCGTTGGCAGTATTCGAACCTGGGCCGGAGCCGGGGGTGAGTTTAAACGGCCCAAAGTAGCTGTTTTGGCTCAAAACTGACCACGGGAATAGGACACTACTCGAACTAGGGGCGTCTTCATGATTGCCTACGAACAGGAAGTTATCAGAATGAAAACCAGGGACGGCCACGCGTATGATTGTCATGCGTGCATGAAATGAAGACTAAACCCGTGGCGGGGTCGTAAGCCCACCTCCCTTTATCCTCGGGAGCAACCGTCAGCACTCCTTCCACCACGGCGGCGCTCGACAACGATACGATTTTGACCTCGGCTGATGAGTCGTGCTCTCTTAAATCGAGCGCACTCGGGGTGGCCGCGGCAAGGTCAGGTGGATAGCCCCCGCGGCGCGCCTTGAAATCCCGGGCGTAAGCGCGAAGACGCGAGAGTTCTCCGAGCATGCGCCCAGAACGCTCATAGTCGCCGAGGCTGCGGAAACCATGATATGCAGAGGAGACCATGCATGATCCCAAAGCCACGGCGAAAAGAATCCAGATCATTTTTTTTAGGCTCATGATTTGTGGATGCACCTCGTTCCCGTCTAGGATAGTCGTTGGAGAAGAAAAATAAAAGGCCCTCCTTTCGGAGGGCCTTTTATTTAGTGACTACGGGCCACTATTACTGCTAGTCAGATTTGGCTGCCCGAGCCATGCGATAGAAAGAACCTTCCAGACCCGCTTTAGGCTTCCCCCTCCGACCCGGAAGCCTCGGCGCTGGCGAAGGAGGCCACACTGTTGAAGCCTTGGCTTTTGCAATTAGGCGCAGGCCAAGTCTCTTACATGGGGCACTTCCTGCGAAAGGTAGTGGTTGTGGTCGGGCACGGGATTTTCGGCCAGCCCCGTGTCTTGACAAAAACCAGATCGGCCACTACACTTGAGACATGACACTATGGGGAGGAACCATGCTCAATCTGCTTATTCTTATTTTTACTGTAGCGCTATGTCCTGTTGCTGCCCACGCTGGCGGCTGCAACGGCACCGTCGATTCAGGCCTCAGTGAAGGCATCAAAATGTCCTTGGCCGGCCGGCAATTAGAAGCCCTGAACCCAAAAGCAAATAGACATGTGCGGATTGATTCCAAGCATAGCCTCGTTAAAATTTGGCCGGATTTCAGCAATGAGTGCCCTCTTAGGCCCATCGTCTTGACGGCGGCTGAACTCCAGACCGAAGGATTGTTTCTCGTCGATGTTATCGAAAACGAAAAACTCGCGGAATTGAAGGCTGACCAGTACCCTCTTGGACTGGGTGGCGACGCGGCTGTTGTGATTCACACCTCCGCCTTTTTGGGCGCGGATGAGAAACCCTTACGCGAAAAAATAGTTTTGGCTTTTTTTGATGAAATGGTGCCTGAGTCATGTCATAGAAAGAACTTTTGAGACCCGATTCCGGCTTCCTGCTCCGAATAGGAAGCCGCGACGGTGGCGACGACGACCGCACGTCCTCGGAACCGACGTAGAATCAATATGAGCCGTCCCTTTCCAAACGACGAGCGCCGCGCCAGCTTTCGAGACCCCAGGGGGGCCCTACCAGCAGACGCGGCGCGCTTTTTCTCTT
>JAYVZL010000075.1:0-2429 GCA_043783505.1 Elusimicrobiota bacterium | reverse complement strand
CGCGAGGCCACAATCTGCGCGTGCAGACCGGCGACCCCACGGCTCACGCCGAGGTGGTCTGCCTGCGCAGTGCCGGGCGCCGCCGCGACTGGCCGGAGTTGACGCTCGTCAGCACTTTGAGTCCGTGCATCATGTGCACCGGCACGACTTTGCTTTACCGTATACCGCGCGTGGTCGTGGGCGAGAATATGAACTTCATGGGCGCCGAGGACCTGTTCGCCGCGCGCGGTGTTTCCTTGACCGTCCTTCAAGATCCCGAATGCGTGGCCCTCATGTCGCGGTTCGTGCGCGAGAAGCCCGATCTTTGGAACGAGGACATCGGGTTATAACTGGAATTGCTATCATCGTCTTAGGGCAGGTGGCGAAACTGGCAGACGCTGGAGACTTAAAATCTCCCGGCCGCAAGGTCATGCGGGTTCGAGTCCCGCCCTGCCCACCAATCGAAAACATATGAAAATTGCGTATCAGGCCTGGCGCTTTGTCGTGCCGGCGGTCGCCGTCGGCGCCGCGGGATTATGGTTGATGGGCCGCCCCTCGTCGCTGCCGTTGGGGATGCTGCTCGCCGTGCTCTCCTTCGGCTTCGCGGCGTTCACGGTCTACTTTTTCCGCGACCCGGAACGTGCGCTGCCCACTGACGGCCGCATCTACTCGCCGGGAGACGGCGTGGTGCTCTCTCTCGGCCGCGAGGGGCCCGGCGACGTGGTCACGTTGCGGATCTTCCTGTCGGTTTTCGACGTCCACATCCAGCGCGTCCCTTGTTCGGGACGCGTGAGCAAGGTGACCCATGTGGCCGGATCCTTCGCCGCGGCGATGAAGGACGCCGCGAGAGGGAATGAGCGCGTGGTGATGACCATCGAGCCCGAGGGACGCGGCGCGCTCGTCGTCGAGCAGATCGCGGGGCTCATCGCGCGCCGCATCGAGTGCTGGCGCAAGCCCGGCGAGGCGGTCGTCGCGGGCGATCGCTACGGCATCATCTATTTCGGTTCGCAGGCCGCCGTGCATTTCCCGGCCGGCTCGCGCTGCACCGTCAAAGTCGGAGATCGCGTGGCCGGCGGCGTCACGCCCATAGGAGAATGGACAAGCAAGTCCTAAAGCGCGGCGGGCGAGTGCTGGCCCCCTCGCTGTTCACCCTGGGCAACATGGCCTGCGGCTTCTACGCGCTGCTGTCCTCGGTGCGCGGGGAGTTCGTGTCCTCGGCGACGGCGATCGTGGCGGGGATGGTCTTCGACGCTCTCGACGGACGCGTGGCGCGGTTGGTCAACGGCGAGTCCTCCTTCGGCGTGGAGTTCGACTCGATGGCGGATTTCCTGAGCTTCGGCATCGCCCCGGCGCACATGATGTACGCCTTTATCCTCAAGGATTACGGCGCCTGGGGCTACCCGATCGCGTTTCTCTACGCGCTGTGCGGCGGCCTGCGCTTGGCGCGCTTCAACGCGGTCGCGCACGATGGCAAGGGCTCCAAGACGCACTTCAGCGGCCTGCCGATTCCCGGGGGCGCTGGGTTTCTGGCGAGCTTCATCCTCCTGTACCAAATTATCGAGGAAGGCCGTCCCGCCGGAACCTGGAAGTTCTTGATGGACCAGATCCCGCTTCTCTACGGCTTGGCTCCGGCCATGGTGATCGTCATCGCGCTGCTCATGGTGTCGACGATACCCTACCCGACGTTCAAGCAGTCCGCGATCCTACGTCCGAAGTCCCTGCCCGCGATCCTGGTTCTTCTGAGCGTGGGGCTTCTCATCTTCAACTACCCGTTGATGGTCTTGTTCCTGGTTTTCTTCTTCTATGCGTTGCTCGGGCCGGTGTCGTGGCTGGCGCGTTCGGCGGGGAGCTTGGTCGGCTGGAAGCCGCCGCATCACGGAAGCGATTTTGGAGAGCATCTATGAACCACGGCATTCTTCCCATGCGTCGTTTAGATCCTTCGGCGACTTTGCCCACGCGCGCCCACGCCGACGATGCGGGGCTGGACCTCTATTCTCTTGAGGACGGCGAACTGGGGCCCGGCGAGGGACGCTTGGTGCATACGGGCGTCGCCGTGGCTATCGCCGCCGGGCACGTGGGCTTGGTCTGCGACCGCTCCTCGATGGCCAAGCGCGGTCTTAAAACAGCCGGGGGCGTGATCGACGCTGGCTACCGCGGCGAGATCGGGGTGATGCTCTGGAACATCTCGCGGCAGGCGCAAGCCGTCAAGAAAGGTGAGCGCATCGCGCAGCTCTTGGTAATTCCCATCGCGACCCCCGCGCCGGTCGAGTCCGAGGACCTGGGCGAGACCGCCCGCGGCGCCGGCGGCTTCGGCTCCACCGGAAAATAGTCTAAACGCGCGCTTAAGAACAGAAACAGGGGCGGTGGCATGAGGACCAGCTGTCTCATTTTCAGGGTTTGCGGGGGAACAGCACCGGTCCCTTCTGAATGAGGCCCGCTCGCGCCTTGAC
>JAYVZL010000074.1:0-2429 GCA_043783505.1 Elusimicrobiota bacterium | reverse complement strand
AGGCTCGCCGGCCTTCGGCAGTCCGTCTCGCTCGCGGAGGCCAGGCGCCTGGACAGGCTCGTATGCCAGCTCGAACTGCTGGACCGGCGCAAATCCACGCTTTATCGCGTACTGGAGGCTTTGTTGGACCTCCAAAGAGACTACTTGGCGTCCGGGGACCCGTCCGCGCGCCGGCCTCTGACGCAGCTCTCCGTCGCCAAACAGCTGGATGTCTCGCCCAGCGTGCTCAATCGCCTGGTCTCTAACAAGGCTATCCGCCTCCCATGGGGCTTCGAGGCGCCGATGAAGGTCCTGATGCCGAGCGCCAAGCGTCTCCTCCTGGACCGATTCGACGAGGTTGCGACCTCCCATCCCACACTCTCGGACGAGCGATTGCGGGGGGAGCTCGCCCGCCGCTTCGGCGCGCGGCTCTCCCGGCGCTCCGTGGCCCAGTACCGAAAGGAGCTCGGCCTGGGCGGCATGGACCTGAGACCGGGCATCGCCGTTCGAGGGCCCGGGACACCGCAAAGAAATATAATCGCATCCGCGTCCACCTGAAAACTATGAAATCACCCGATGAGCCGAATATCATGCCGAATGCGGAGCCCAACGGCTTCGTGCGCACTCTCAACAACATGGGCTATATGACGTCCGGCCTCGACCCCTACTCCCTAGCCTTCGCAGACTTTGCACCGGGCGCGCCCGGACCAGCCCTTGACGTCGGCGCGGCCTACGGCGTGGCGAGCCTTACCGCGCTGAGCAACGGCGCTCACGTCATCGCCAACGACATCGACGAAAGACACCTAGATATCTTGCGCGCCCGCGCGCTGGAGCGGCTCAGGCAGCGGCTGACGCTCATGCCGGGGAGCTTCCCGGACGGCATCACGTTCGCTCCCGGGATCCTGGGCGCGGTGCTCGTCTGCCGCGTCATGCACTTCTTCGACGGGCCCACGATCGAGCGGGCGGCCGTCAAGATCATGAGCTGGCTCGCGCCCGGAGGGAAGGTCTTCGTCGTGGGCGAGACGCCCTTCATCGGAACGGCCAAAGCCTTCTTCCCGACCTACGAGGCCCGGGTCAAGGCGGGCGATCCGTGGCCCGGCATCGTCGAGAACGTGGCCGCCCACGATCCCGGAAGGGCCGGGAACCTGCCGAGCCGGATGCATCTGCTCGACGAGGGGACGCTGCGGCGAGTCTTCACCGCTGCGGGCTTCACGATCGAGAAGCTGGGGACTTTCGCGCGCCCCGAGTTCCCGCCGGACATCCAGCTCGACGGACGCGAGAGCGTCGGCCTCATCGCGCGCAAATGAGCCTCCGCCGGGGACTGGCCGTCGTCCTCCAGCTTGCCGCGCTCTCGCCCGCGCTCGCGGCCGCGCGCTCCGGCCCGTCGCCGGCTCCGGCTCAGCTTGAGCTGACCGACGGCCGGTCCTACTATCCCGTGACCGAGGCCCGAGTGCTCGTCGACCAAGAGGGAACGCTCTCCGTCGAGCACGTCCGGCGTCTTGAAGCGAAGGCCGACGCCTGGTCCACGACCCGCCGCTTCAACTTCGGCTATTCGACCGCGCGGCGCTGGCTCAAGGTCGTCGTCACCAACCGCGGCGACCGCTCCGGCAGTTGGCTCCTCGAGCTCGGCTATCCGCTTATCCAGAAGGTCGAGTTCCATCAGTTCCTAGACGGCCGCGAGGTCGCCGGCTACAAGACGGGCCGCCTGCTGCCGTTCAACAGCCGCCCGATCGGCCACCACAACTTCCTGTTCGAGTTCACCGTTCCCAAAGGGGCCACCACGGAGCTCTACTTGATGGTGGAGAGCAACGGCACGCTCTTTGCGCCCCTGTCCATCGCCACCAAAGAGGCGCTGATGACGAAGAGCATCAGGACGACCACCGCCGTCGGGATCTACGTCGGCATCATCCTGGCGATGGCGCTTTACAACCTCTTCCTCCTTTTCGCGTTCCGGGACCGCAACTACCTCTTCTACATCGTCTACGCCGCGACATTCTGCCTGCTGCTCACTTCGCTCAACGGGATGAGCTACCAATACCTCTGGCCCGATTGGCCGGCCTGGAACAAGGTCAGCGTGCCAGTACTCGTCGGGATCAGCTACTTGTTCCTGGCACTCTTCACCAAGTCCTTTCTCGAGACCAAGCGGCTGACGCCCCGGTTCGACACGGGGCTCAACGTGGTGATCGCGGGCGCGCTCTTTCTGATCGTCGGCGGCCTCTTCAGCTACGGCCTCTTCGTCAACCGCTTCACGAGCCTCTTCATCTCGATCGTGCCGCTAATCGTCATCCCGGTCTCGGCGCGCTGCGTTCAGCTCGGCTCGCGTCCCGCGGTCTACTACCTGATCGCCTTCAGTTGCTTCTTCATCGGCTCGGGCACGCACGCGGCGAGGGACTTGGGGTGGCTGCCGCATAACTTCGTCACGGCGAACGGGCCCTACCTGGGCTCGGCGG
>JAYVZL010000073.1:0-15210 GCA_043783505.1 Elusimicrobiota bacterium | reverse complement strand
AGCGGAAACCGATCACTTGCTCCCAACGGTGGTTCGATTCCTCAATGATGGAAAGAAGATCGCAAACGAGGAACTGCCCGGCGTGCCCGCGCTGGGCTTCGCGGTGCCCGGCGAGTATGACAGGCCTCAGCGCGTCGGCATCACAGCCCTCGTCCGCGCCGCCGATCCGATCTTAGTCGGCGACCTCCTCGCTCACGAATTTCAGCACATCTACGACATGTACGCGGGCCGCTATTACACGATCGATTCGGAATTGCGCGGCTTCAAGATGGATGTTCTCTATTTAAAAATCCTCAAGCAGACGACGCCGGCCAAATATGATGAATTAATTAACAGCAACAACGACGCGACTCGCCGGGGAATGATCGATGCCGCCCAGTTTTCCCAAGCCTTCGAGAAAGGTCCTCAGCCCTTCTTTGAGACCATAGCCTTCGGACACCAATACAGCCGCTGGGAGGAAGGCGTCTTCCAGGGCCGGGTTCCGCTCAAAGAGGCCGTCGACCCGCAACTCGGCGCCGCTCGGGAGCTGGGCGGCATGCGCCTTCTCCGCGAGCAGGAAAAAATCCGGACGGCCCTCTTAGAAAAGGAGCAGGAGGACATCCGCAAAAAACGCGAAGCGTTCCCTTCCCGCGACCTGGATGTGAAGCTTGAAAAATCAACCAAGGATCTCACTTCAGCGCGAAATCTCTATACCTACTACGACTCTCAGGTCACCCTCAAAGAGATCCGCCTCCGGCGCATGCAGTCGGAAGTGGAGTGGATGGACATGAAAGCGCGGAAGAAAGGCATTCCCCTCGAGCCTTTCGATCTTTCCCTGTCCGTGGACAAGGACTACGTGATCCCATGAAACGCTTATTTTTGGTCTTAACCGTCCTGACGTTGGCGGCCCCCGCCTGGAGCACCATCGCCTACTCGCGGTTCACCCATCCCAAGGGCGACTACGTGATCGAATACCCTTCCAATTGGAATAAGTCCTATGGCCTGCAAACGGTCTCGCTGCGACCCCCTGGTCTAGACGGCAAAACCGCCAGAGTCTCGCTGGAACGTTATCCTCTGGGCAAGAACACTCCGGCCAAGCCCGAGGATTTTGAAAAAGAGCTTCTCTCTCAGGTCGGCACGCTTAAAAAGCTCGAGAGCCAAGCCTCCGTCGACATGGCCGGCCGCAAGGCCCGCCGACTCTCCTTAAGCGAGACCTCCGCCATCCCGGGCCGGCAAGGCCAACACCTGGCGGGGCCGCTGCGGGAGATCTATTTCATCCTGCCCTTCAGCGGCACGGCCTATTACGTGCTCAAGCTTGAGGGCATCGGCGAAGCATTCGCCAAGGCGCTGCCCGAGTTCGACCTGATGGCGCGCAAGCTCACGTTGGCCGCGATCAAGCCGTAGACCTTGGAGACGCGCTCCTTCGACGTCGTCATCCTGGGAGCCGGCGGCGCGGGCCTGATGTGCGCGATCCAGGCGGCGGGCCGCGGACGCACAGTGGCGATCCTCGATCACGCCCCCAAAGCCGGAGGAAAGATCATCATCTCCGGCGGAGGGCGCTGCAATTTCACAAACCTCGGCGTCGGACCCAAGCAATACGTCTCCAAAAACGAGCACTTCGCCAAATCAGCGCTCTCACGCTTCACCGCCGCCGACTTCATCCGTATGGTCGAGGAGCACGGCATCGCCTACCACGAGCGCAAGCACGGCGAGCTCTTCTGCGACGCCTCCGCCCAGCAGATCATCGACATGTTGCTCAAAAGCTGCGAGCAGGCTGGCGCGCGCCTGTTCCTGAGCCACAAGATCGCCTCGGCGCGAAAGGCCGGCGCGGGCTATGCGGTGGAAACCGATCACGGAACGTTCTCGGCCTCTTCCTTAGTGGTGGCCACCGGCGGGCTGTCGATCCCGAAGATCGGCGCCACGGGATTTGGCTTTGACCTCGCCGAACAGTTCGGCCTGCGCCTTGTCGAGCGGGCCCCGGCGCTCGATGGGTTCGTCTTCGACGACGCCGACCGCGAGCGCCTCAACGGCTTCGCCGGCATAGCCCTTGACGCCGTCATGACCTGCAACGCCGTCTCATTTCGAGAGAACCTTCTATTTACACACGCGGGCTTCAGCGGCCCCACGGCCCTTCAGGCGTCGCTGCATTGGCACAGAGGCGACGCGGTCCATGTTAATTTTCTGCCCGTTTTCACGCGCGCCGAGCTGTTGGATTGGTTCGCCGAGCGCAAGTCCAGCAAGTCGGAAATCAAGACGCAATTGGCCGAGCTCGTGCCCAAGCGCTTGGCCGATCGCTTCTGCGAGCTATATCTTCCCCCCGGAGCCACGCTCGGCAATATGCTGAAGGCCGATCTCGAGGCTTTCTGCGCCCGCCTGCAGGATTGGACGTTCATCCCCCGGCACACCGTGGGCTACGGCAAAGCCGAGGTGACGCGCGGCGGCGTCGACACCGACGAACTCTCCTCGAAGACCATGGAGTCCAAAAAGGCTCCCGGATTATTTTTTATCGGAGAAGTCGTCGACGTCACCGGGTGGCTCGGCGGGTACAACTACCAATGGGCCTGGGCCTCGGGCTGGGCCGCCGGGCAGGCAGTCTGAAGGGCCGGCGGCATTTATGATATCTTCCGCCATCATGTCAGAATCGGTCTTTTGCACCGCCTGCTCGGCTGAATGGAAAGGCCCGCAAGCGCAGACCCACCGGGAGCCCGTTTACGGCCGCGAGTTCGCAATCTATCCCTGCTCGCGCTGCGGCGTGAGCTTCTCCGTGATCCCCGCCGATTTTCCCCTGCGCGAGTGGTATACGAAAGCCGGGCATCTTTACGGACAGGATGAGTGGATCATGCATCCTTCGCCGGAAGCGGATTGGCGCTTCAACCACTTCTTTGAGGCGGCGCGGCACTTGGACTTGCACGGCGACATCCTAGACGTCGGCAGCGGAGACGGCCGCTTTCTCATGAGAGCAAGCCAGCGAGGCTGGCGCGGAGATTTGACGGGTTTGGAGTTCAACCCCGACATGGCGAGCAGGCGCCAAGGCAATTATAAAGTCGAGATCGCGCAGATCGAAGAGTTCACGACGCGTCCGGGACGCCCATCCTTCGACGTGGTCACCATTTACGACGTTCTCGAGCACTTAGCCGAGCCGGCCAAGTCGCTGGCGAACATCGTCAAGCTCCTCAAACCGGGCGGACACTTGGCGATCACGGTGCCCAACACCGACCGCATCCGCTTCGCGGGTCTCGAGATGTTCGACTTCCCCCCCAATCACAACACCCGCTGGACGGGAAAAGCACTCTCAGGCTTTGTCGAGCGCGCAGGCCTCGAGGTTTTGGAGGTCACGGTCAATCCCTTCAAGGCGCGGATGATCGCCGACCAATTGTTCTACAAGTTGTTTAGCGGGGCCATGCCGCTGGTCAAGCGCGTTTTGTTCGGTGGCAAGGCGGCGTCGGGCGGAACTCTGACTGATTTGCTAGCCGCGGAGTCCGCGACGTCGGGGCTTAAGGTCGCGATCGCCAGCAAGAGCCAGCGCCGGAAGATCGAAGCCGCGCTGCGAAACCTCTTTGGCCTGCTTCTCACGCCGCTGCTGCTTCCCGCTTACCTGATCCTGCCCTTGTTCCTGCCGCACCGCAAGGGCGACTGCCTCTTTCTTCTCGCGCGAAAACCTTAGACGTCGCGCACTCCGCTCCATACCGACTGATACTTGGTGCAGAGCTTGCAGATCTCCGGAAAATCGCCTTTCTCGTGGCGCGCGATCAGCTCCTTAAGCTCCGGCCCGGCGAGGATGTCGCCCAAGGGCTTCGTCTTAATGTCGCCGATGATCAAGGTCGCCTCCACGTCGCGGCAGCAGCAGGCGTTGACGCGGCCGTCGGCCAATATGACCGGTCCAGTCAGCAGCCGCCGGCAAGCGCCGGCGTGCTCCGGGGGAGGTTTGGGAACTAACCCCGCCTGTCGCAGGACTTCACTGGTGATCTTGCCCCCCCAATTGTCGTAATCCGCGACGCCGCCGATGGTGATGACCCCCTCGGCCTGCCGACGGCGGAGATAATCCCAGAACTCCCCGCCCTCGCTGCCCAGGGGCACGCGCAGGTTGACGTTGATGCGGATGCTCGACGCGCTCCTGATCTTGGCCTCGATGAGTCCGCGGATGGCGGCGACCGCCTCGTCGAATTTATCGACGCCCATGACCCGGTGGTAGACCTCGCGGTCGAAGCCGCCCAAGGAGCAGAAGATCCAAAAGCGATCGCCGTAGCCCATCAGGCGGTCGAACTGCTCGGGCTTGGCGAGGATCGCGTTCGTGTAGAAATGAAAACGCGTCACCTCAGGCCTGGCGGCGAGGTCGTCGAGCCGCTCGAAGAGGAATTTGTCCACGAACGGGTCGCCTACGATCGGAGTGAGATCGATCTCGGCCGGGCCCAGGGCCAGATACTCGTCGATGGCCTTGCAGAACACCTCCATGGACATCGTCACCTTCTGGCGCTCCATCTGAGGATAGGCGCAGAAGGCGCAGCGCGCGTTGCAGATATTGGTGCCCTCGATGTAGAGGGAGTGCGGCCACGCGCCGAAACGGTGGAGCCGGTTGAGAAGAGTCGAGCGCATCAGCCCGTAGTTGACCAGAAGCTTCGCCCACTCGCGGCCATACTGAATCCTCTCGCGCAAAGGCGCGGGCAGAAGGCGGCGATAGAGGGTTTTGATCATAGTCAGGAGCCTTCTTACAGGATGTCACACTCCCCTTGCTTTGTCAATGTCCCCTCTAAGAAAGTTATCGTGAACAAGTTAGCAGACGAAGCCGGCAATAGCTACACTCAATCCATGCTTCCCGTTTTCATGCTCTTTCTCATCCCGATCGGCGGCGGCATTCCCGCCGGGGTCTTGCGGGGGCGCGACCTCGGCCTCGGCTGGGCGGTGATGGCGGGGCTTTATTTCCTCTCGGACGTGATCTTGGCGTTGGTGTTCGAGCCCGTCCTTCGGCTTCTAGTCGCCGCCGGCCGAAAGATCCCCGCTTTAGCCCGCGCGTCGCAAGCCGTCGGGCGCGCGATGGCTAAGACCGCCGCCCAATACGGCGGCGGCGGCGCGGGGCCGCTGACGCTCATCATGATCGGCTTCGGCGTCGATCCCATGACCGGCCGCGCCGCCGCTCTCGCCGCCGGTCACGGCTTCGTGTCGGGCTGGGCGATCGCGATCGCCGGCGACATGCTCTACTTCTTCGTCATCATGGTCGCGACTTTGAAGCTCAATAGGTTGCTCGGCGGGGACCCCAGCTTGACGGTGGGCGCCGTCCTACTGGCGATGATGCTTCTGCCCCTGCTCGCGCGCCGGGTGAAGGCGGCCTGGTCCCGCCCAACTAAAGCGTCTCCTGTGATATCATAACTCCATGAGACACCTCACGCCCCGGGAAGTCCACGGCGCGCCTTCTCATAGCCGCGCCAGGGATCGCCGGCGGACAGGCGCCGGGCGAAGTCCGCGACCCCGAAGCTCGCGGGCTTAAGCGCGGGCTTCAATTCCTCCCAAGCCAGCGGCGTTGCGACTGGGGCACCGGGACGCGCGCGCGCCGAGTAGGGCGCGACCGCCGTGGCGCCCCGCTCATTGCGCAGGTAGTCGATGAACAGCCGCCCGCCGCGCGCCGCCTTGGACAGCTTCGTCGTGTACCGGCTTGGTCCCTCGCGCGCCAAGCCCTCGGCGAAGGTCCGGCACCACGCCTTGACCTGCGGCCACGGCCTATCCGGCTTCAGAGGCACGACGACGTGCAGGCCTTTTCCCCCCGTGGTCTTTAGAAAGGGCTCGAGCTTCAGCGCGCTCAGCCAGCCGCGGACCTCGCGCGCCGCCAAAACCACTTCACTCCACGGCGTCCCCGGCGACGGATCCAAGTCGAAGATCAAGGTGTCTGGACGTTCGACGTCCTCGATCCGGCTGCCCCAGGGATGGAGTTCCAAGACGCCCATCTGCGTCAGGGCCGTCAGGCCCGCCTCGTCTTCGATATAGAGATAATCGCGCTTCTCCCCGCTTTTCTCGGCGATGGCAATCGTCCGGATCGAGTCCGAGAGCCCCGCGCTTGGATGCTTTTGAAAGAAGCACGGCTTGTCGCGGCCGTTGGGGCAGCGCAGAAGGGCCAACGGCCTGCGCGCGGCGTGCGCGAGCAGGCGCTCGGCGACGGACTCGTAGTACGAGGCCAATGCGAGCTTAGTCAGGCCCTCC
This sequence comes from Elusimicrobiota bacterium, assembly GCA_043783505.1. Taxonomy (GTDB): domain Bacteria; phylum Elusimicrobiota; class Elusimicrobia; order UBA1565; family UBA9628; genus GWA2-66-18. Next base: position 9,042 of record JAYVZL010000073.1, on the reverse strand, counting down.
TCCGGATACAGGACGCGATTGGAATGCGTGAGCTTCAGGCGTGAGACGGGCAGGGGCTTCTCGATGGTCACCTCCGCGGCGGGCTTGTCCTCGCGTAGGCCCTTGAAGGCCGCCTGACGCAAGATCCCGTCACTGGTCCAGCCGTTGAACGCCACCTCCGCCACCAATTCCGGACGCACCCAATGCACGCCGCGCGTCAACGGGCCGTTGAGCCGGGTGTTGAAGGCCGGCTTGGGCGTCTCGAGCTTCCTTAAAAGTCCGTGAAGCCTGCGTAGCGCGGGAGCGTCAAAGCCCGTGCCCACGCGTCCGACGTAGCGCAGGCCGCCGCGCTGGTCCTGGACGCCCAGGACCAACGCGCCGAAATTCTTCCGCGACCCCGAAGGCTCGGAGTAGCCCGCGATGACGAATTCCTGCTCGTGCCGGCATTTGATCTTCAGCCATTGGGGAGACCGGCCGGCCCGGTAGCTCGCGTCCTTGCGCTTGGAGATCACGCCCTCGAGCGCGAGCTCGCAGGCGCGACGAAAGAACCTCCCGCCTTCGCTGTCGATATGCTCGGTGTAGCGGATGCGCGCGCAAAACTCCGGACCCGCCGAGCGGCGCGAATCGTCGAGTAATTTTTTAAGCTCCGACTTGCGCTCGATGAGCGGTTTTTCGCGCAGATCGCGGCCATCCAAATAGAGAAGGTCGAAGACGCAATAGACGAGGCGCTGCGTGCCGCCTTCGGCGAGCGCGTTTTGCAGGTCTTGGAAGCTAGAACGGCCCTTCTCGTCCATCACGACGACCTCGCCGTCGAGCATGGCCTCGCGCGCCGCGAGCTTCTCCAAGGCTTTCGCCGCGACGCTGAACTTTTGCGTCCAATCGTTGCCGCGGCGGCTCATCAGCGTCGCGCGCCCCCCCGAAACCCGGGCCACGATGCGGTAGCCGTCATACTTGATCTCGTGGATCCACCCTTCGCCGCTTGGAACCGTCTCGACGGGCGCGGCCAACTCGACGTCCACTGTCTCAGGCAGGCGAGACGGTACGCTTTTTACGCTCACGCTCTCCTCGCGAGCGAGGATATCGCCTTTGGCCAGCGGCAGGGCCGCCTCGTCGTTCTCCTTTATGAGCAGCCAGTTCTTGCGGCCCTCTCCCGCCGCGCCTCCCATCAAGACCAAGTTCCAGACGCCGCTCAGCTTTCGGCCCTTGAGGCGGAACTTCAGACGTCCCCGCGCATAGTCAGCCGCGGGATCGCCCAAGGCGATCCATTCGCCGCGGTCCCACAGGAGGACCTTGCCGGCGCCGTATTCTCCTTTCGGTATCTCGCCCTCGAACGGGCCGTATTCTAGAGGGTGGTCCTCCACGTGCACGGCCAAGCGCCTTTGGCTGGGGTCCAAGCACGGTCCTTTCGGAACAGCCCAGCTCTTGAGCACGCCGTCAAGCTCCAGGCGCAGGTCATAGTGCAGGCGAGAAGCCGCGTGCTTCTGGATGAAATAGGACAGCCGGGTCCTGGAGCGCCGGCGCGCGGCGCCGCGCGGCTCCGGCGTGCGCCGAAAATTCCGCTTGCGGCGGTAGGCGGTCAGCGCCATCTCAGTCCTCGCGCGAGTCACGGCGCGCCGGGCCGCTCTTGGCCAAGCTCTTTTTTAAGAGACTCATGATGTCCGCCGGCGGCGCCGACAGCCGGTCCGGCGCGGGAACATGCGGACCCGCCGCGCCCTTGCCCGCCTTGATCTTCTTTTCGATGAAGGCCAAGAGCTCGTCGCGGTACTCATCCTTGTAGCTCTCCGGCTTCCAGGGACCGCTCAAGTCCGCGATCAAGCGCTCCGCCATGTCGAGCTCAGCCTGAGAGATGCCCAAACGCCGCGTATCCTCATCGGGAAGGTGCAATTCGGCGGGGTCGCGCAGCTCGCAGCGGTAGCGCAGCAGCTCGAGGGTCAGCGCTCGCCCCTGCACCATCACCGCCGCTACGTACTGCCGCGCGCGCAGCACGAGGGTGGCTATGGCGACCTTGCCCGATTTCCGCATCGCCTCGCGCAGCAGAGCATACGCCTTATCGCTCTTGGCCGACGGCTCCAAGTAATAGGGCTTGTCGAAGTACGGCGGACTGATGCTCTTGCCGTCGACGAAGGCCAGAATGTCGATGCGCTGTGAACGCTCGGGGCTGGCGCGCTTGAAATCGTCCTGGCTGAGGGTCACGTACTCGTCTTCTCCATAGCGGTAGCCCTTGACGATGCGCTCGCGCGGGACTTCCGCGCCGGTCGTCTTGTTCACCTTGCGATAGCCGACGGGCGAAAGGTCGCGACTGTCGAGCATCGTGAAATGCAGGGACTCGGCGTTCTCGCCCGAGTGCAGCGTCACGGGAATATTGACCAGGCCAAAACTCAAAGCGCCCGTCCAGATCAGTCCCTTGGGCCGGGCCCCGCGGATAGGGGCCGTCTCGCGCTTCCGCCGCGGCGCGCGAACGCCGGGTCGAATCCTCCCGCCGCCGCTATGACGTCTCATAATCGGCCTCCTTACGCGCACTCTGATTGTAAGTCCAAGCCGCCGGCGCGGCCATGGCCGCGAAGTCAACATATTGCCGCTTGACGATGACTGCGCCCATCAACAAAAGAGTCACCAGTCCTTCATGGCCACTCCGGCGGCTCGGTTGCTAATGTGGCTATCTCAAGGAGGGCTTATGCTGCGATGGGCGCTTATCTTCTTTCTGATCTCAATCGTGGCCGGGATCCTAGGATTTACCGGAGTGGCCGCGGGCTCCGCGGTGATCGCGCGGTCGCTGTTCTTCGTCGCGATAGTTCTGTTCGGGGTGTTCTTGATACTGGGCCTGCTGACGGGCAAGGCAATCGTCGGCAAGCTTTAAGCCGCGGAAGCTTTGCCAAAACAGATTTGAGTGAAACGGTCCAGGAAGCAGCTTTTAGCGCGGTTCAAGACCTGGAACCCGCGCCTCTTGAAGATGTCGGTCATCAGCGGTCTTCCTTCCGCGGGTGTCGCGGTACTCGCGCCGCCTCGCGGCCTCGACGAACTCGGAGTTGTACTCGAGCCCTAATATCTCCGAGCCGGCCGGCAGGTAATAGGCCAGAACCTGCGTCGAGTGGCCCGCCCCGGAGCAAAGATCCAAGACGCGGCAGCGCTCTCAATGGCGGCGATAAATATCCTATGGCGAGGCGACTATCCTCACACAAGAACGCCGCTCCGCGGACTGAATACATTGACGGGAAAGGATCAGACTGTTATCCTGCCCTCATGTTCGAGGCCGCGGACCCGAGAGGCAAGCGCGTGCTCGTCGTCGATGACGATGACGAGATCCGTCTGTTCCTTACGACCATCATCAAGGGCGCGGGCTTCGAGGTGATCGCGGGCTCCTCCGGGGAAGACGCGATCGCGCGGCTAGCACAGAAGCCCGACGCGATCGTCACCGATCTGATCATGCCCGGATGCGGCGGGCTGGGCTTGCTCAAGCACCTTAAAACCGTTGCCGGCCCCGTGCCCCCGATCATCGTGCTCACCGCCTATGAGCAGCGTCACCCTCAGGTCAGCGAAGCGCTCATGGACCCAAACGTTATCCAGTGCTTGGCCAAGCCGATCAACGAGGAAAAGCTGCTGGGGGCGCTGCATCGATACCTCAAGACCGAGCCTCTGCCCGGATAGGCCGGCCCCGACCCATCGGGCATAACTTGTATACTCGAGGCTCCTCAAGGAGATTTCGCCATGGATGAGAAGAAAGAAGATGGGTCATGCGGCAAGGGCTGCGGCCTTCACTGCGGCTGCTGCGTCTGCAAGGCGATCAAGGGCGTACTCCTTCTCCTTCTCGGCGGAACGATTGGATTTTTCATCGGCCGCGGCTGCGGCGGCGGGCGCCGAATGTGTCCCGTCTCCGACGCCGCCATGACGCACGCGCAAAGCGCGCCGACGCCGGCCGCGACCCCCGCTCCCAAAAAGACCAAGTGACCTCGCGGGCCCGATTGATCGGGCCGACCCCAATTCATGGCCAATAACATCTACGTCGGCGGATTTCCCTACAAGACCACCAAAGAGGAGTTGGCGAGCTTTTTCTCCTCTTGCGGGACGGTTCTCAGCGCCAAGATCATCCTCGACCGGGAGACCGGCAGACCCAAGGGCTTCGGCTTCGTGGAAATGTCCACCGACGCCGAGGCCAAGGCGGCCGTAGCCAAGCTTAACGGCGCGACCTTAGGCGAGCGGAAGATCTTCGCCGTCGAAGGCCGACCGCAAGAGAAGCGCGAAGGATTTTCTCCCAAGCCGAGCTTCTCCCCTAAGCCGAGCTTCCCCGCAAAGCCCGCCTTCGTCGAACGCCGCTCCGGCAAAGACCGTCGAACCGGCGCCCCGAAACCCGGCGGCGAGGAGCGTCGCGGCGCTCCGCCCAGCGAGCAGAAATCTTTCGGCGATAAGAAGCCTTTCGCCGACAAAAAACCGTTCGGCGACAAGAAACCTTTCGGCGACAGAAAACCTTTCGGCGACAAGAAGCCTTTTGGCGACAGAAAGCCGTTCGGCGACAAGAAACCTTTCGGCGACAGAAAACCTTTCGGCGATAAGAAACCCATCGGCGACAAGACCTCCCCCGCCAACAAGACTTACGGCGGCTTCGCCAAAAACAAGTGGACGAGAAAACCCCCCACCCCCGGCAAGAAGTGGTTCCCTAAGCCGGACTGACGCGAGACGTGGACACGATCATCCCGGCGATCCTCGCCGTTTGGCGGATGAAGGAGTTCCAAAACATCCTTGGCGTTTTCGTGTGGTTGGGCGCCATCAACACGGCTTTCTGGCTTCTGGCTCGCGCGGCGAGCGGCTTCGTGTTTCTCTTCAATGAGATTCTCTGGGAGTGGCTGTGGAACCTCGTAGCCACGGCGTACAACATCGCGCTGGCCGTGCTCTTTTCGGCGATTATCTTCCTCGCCGCCACGCGCGCAGCCGCGCCCGACGCCTTGCTCTGGCGGGAGATGTGCGGCTTCGTGCTTCTCTATCTCGCTTTGAGCGCGGCCTACATGGACCTCCACAACAATGAGATCAACGATTATAGTCGTCCTGGCTTCGTGCTGGGGCTGGCGGCGTATCTCGTCTTCGCCGTCTTTCCGCGGATAGTGGATCGGCCCGAGCTCGTCGACTTGCACGATCTGATCAAGGCCGTGGCGCAGAGCTGGGTGGGCTGGGTTTTCTCCGCCTACATGACGGCCCTGATAGTCTGGCGCCTGCTCCATCAAGGTCTGGGCGAGTTGTTCTACCACTTGAGCCCGTTTCTCTGGTTCGCCGGCCTTCTCAAGCACCCGCCCATCCGCGTGCGGCGGCATCGATGATTAGCCGGCGGCACCGACAGGTCAGCCCGAGGTGCCTTCCAGGTAGGGCTCGAAGAGCTGCCGCAACGCGCCCATGCGCTTAATCGGAGGCGCCTTGCCCATATGGGCAAAAACGTCTAGGGTACTCACGGAGTTGACCAGGGAGTCCTCGGCGATCGCGCTGTGCAGGCGCCGGCAGAAGTCCACGTTGACCTTGTGGACCTCCTCGAACATGGTCTTCACGCCCGCAAGCTCCCAATCGGGCGTGAGCCCGCTTTTCATGCGCAGGTACTGAGCCATCACGTACATGGTGGTCACGCGGTAGATCGTCTCGTCGACGGTCGCAAAAGGCATGTGAAAGCGCACCAAGGGCTTGAGGCGATCCATCATCGGACAACCGCTGGCCGACATGTAGATGCCCATCAGCGAGTAAAGGGCGTTCTGCACCGGGACGCGCCGGCTGATGTTGCGCTCTTGGGTCTCGACTAAGACGTCGGCTTCCTTATAGGAGATGATATCGCCGAAGCTCTCGACTAGCTCCGTCATGTTCACCGCGATGGGGCAATGCGGCGAGGCCTCCGACTTCAGCGGACAATTGCCGCACTTGCGGTTGTCCAGCTTCGTCCAATCCGGCAATTTCTCACGCGGAATCGGGAGGATGGCCTGCGTCTTGGAGTCCAGCCGCACCTCGAAGACCTTCTTGACGCCGTCATCGAAGGTGAAGGTGTAGCGATACCACAGGTAAGGCTTCGCCTCGTCCATGGACGCCAGGATAACCCCTCCGCCGCATTTCGTCAATGGCGAGGCAATAGGGCGCCCCGGAGGGCATGAGGTATACTCTCCCTTCGATAAAGGAGAAGACAATGAAAGAATTAGCCGCGGCGGCCGCCTTCGCTCTCATCTGCGTCGCGCCCGCGTCCGCGGCCGACGCTCCCGCCAAGACCTGGAAAGACGCCGCCGAGGTCTCCATCGTCAGTACCAACGGCAACAGCAAGACGCAGACGACGTCGGCGAAAAACAACTTCGGCTACCAATTCGACGCTCTCACTTCGCTCAGCGTCGAAGCCGGCGCCTTGGGCGCGCGCTCCGAGGGCAGGGTCACCGCCGAGCAGTACTTCGCCGTGGAAAAGACGATCCGCAAGCTCGACGACCGCAATTACGTCTACGAGCAATACCGGTGGGACCGCAACCGCTTCACGGACCTGGCGCACCGCCACGACTTCTCGGTCGGCGTGGGCCGGGAACTCTGGAAGACGACCAAGGACCTCCTGATCGGCGAAGCGGGTCCGGGCTACATCAACGAGGAGCACTTCAAAGATCGCCGCAAGAGCTTCGCCTCGGCGCGCGCCTATTCGAAGTACACGCACGACTTCTCGCCGTCGGCGCACTTTACGCAGGACCTCGAATATATCCAAAGCCTCAAGGACAATCGCGATAACCGGGTCAACACGGAAACCGCCCTGACGGCGGCGTTCAACAGCGTTTTCTCCGTGAAGAACTCATTTATCTGGCGCCACGACAGCCGGCCGCCCACGGGCACGCGAAAAGACGACACGATCCTGGCCGTGGCCATGATAGCCGGATTCTAACTCAGGAGGAACTCTCTATGCTGAAAGAATTCAAGGAATTCGCCATGAAGGGCAACGTCCTCGACATGGCCGTCGGCGTGGTCATCGGCGCGGCTTTCGGACGGATCGTCAGCTCGTTTCTCAACGACGTCATGATGCCGCCTCTGGGCCTGCTGACCGGCGGCGCGGACTTCACCGAGCACCGGCTGACGCTTAAAGCCGCCACGGACGGGGCCAAGGCCGTCACCCTTAATTACGGAGCCTTTATCACCGCGGTCGTCGATTTCGCCATCGTGGCTTTCGCCGTGTTCATGCTGGTCAAGGCGATCAACGCGCTGCGGCGCCGGGAACCAACCGCCCCGCCGGCTCCCTCGGAAAAACAGTGCCCGGAATGCCTGCTCAACATCCCCATCCGGGCAAAACGTTGCGGGCATTGCTCCCAGCCCGTGGCGGCCTAGAAAGTTCCGGTCTAGGCCGGGGCCCGAGCGCGGTCCTAAAGTTCGGCGCCCGTTTGGGGAAGATCTACGCCGTAGTCAAAAAATTCGCAATCTTGTAACGACCGCCGCTTGACAACTTGGCTAATCGAGCTACAATTTGGCGAATTGGCGCATCCAGGAGATAAATAGGAATGAAAAAGCAGCTGCTGTCCTTGGTTGTACTGGCCGGTCTCGCGAGCTCCGCTTCCGCCCATAGCGGCCACCATCGCCACGAATCGCGGGACGTCGAACCTGGCGTTCGCTTGGATTTCGACATCACCTACCTCAACGCCTGGGGCCGCACCATCGCCGACGGCCAAGGGCTGACTTTTTATCACGACGCGCGCTCCGAGGAGTGGGGCATCACGCCGCCTCTGAGGTCGATGGACCCGACCGTGCTGCCGCCCAAATACTGGGGCACCTATCCGCTCTATTACGGCGGACAAACCATGTACTACACCATCAAAATCACCAATACCGGCCATCGCAAATTCAAAAATATTACCGTCGTCGCGGTCCAGGAGTACCTTAGCCCCACCGGCGAGGTGAACACACGCATCGGCGCCGACGCCGTGCGCGACTGGTTCATACCCAAGCTCGACGGTCGGGAATCAAAGACCCTCTTCGGCTCCATCGCCGTCCCCGATGTAGGTGAGTCGGGCTTGGACCAGACCCATATTCAAGTCTTCCGGTCCAACCGCCACAATGACGATGATCGCCAAGACCAGAACGAGCGTTTTGACGCCTGCCGTCACAGCCATGGGCACGAGTCCCATGTCTTGCGCAGCCGCCTCATTTACGAAAACATCCAGGAAGGAATTTGGTGCCCGCCGAGCGAGCAACCTCGAAAACCCTAAGATTAAAGAATAGTAAACAATTGATAAAAAAACGGTTAAGAGGGGTTGCAATTCACCAAATCCGGCGTTATCCTAACCTAATAACTCGGCTCCTATGAAACGCAAAGGCAGCTTTACAAAATGAATATCGCCCAACCTGCCCAGGCTCAGCTTCTCAGCATCTTTGAGACTGGCGTCAAACGCAGCACGGAGCGCCTCACCACCTTGTCTAAAATGCCCTGGGACATCCATGTCATTTCCCTCGACGTCGGCTCCGACAATGTCTTCCGCTCGATCCTCGCCCGCGACGCGCGGGAGTATTTTGGCGTCTCATTCTTCGCCCCGGGCGAGCGCTATCTCGTCATGTTCTCGCATGAAAGCGGCAGGGCGCTGATCAACGCCTCCGCCTCCGCCTTCTCCCAAGGCCGGACCCCGATCCCGAGCATGGAGCAGTCGACTTTAGCTGAGATCGCCAACATCCTCATCGGAGGCTTGGAAGGAGAGCTCGCCGACCGCCAAGGGATGGTCAGGATCATCTCCGGACCCACTACCATGTGGAACACCAAAGCCGTCATCTACGAGAAGGTCTTCTACGACCTCCCCCCCATGAGCCAGATGATGGTCAACGTCATGATCCACATCTCCTCTCCAAAACTGGCCGCGGACTGTACGCTGATGCTCCGCCTTGATTCGCTGAACGCCAACTTCCTGCTGAACTCCGACCCCGACGTCCGCCCTGTCTTGCCGTAACGCCAGCAACCACTCTTTTTTCTTTGTGTCTCTGTGTCTTTGTGGTTTAATATGCCCATGAAACAAACCTTCTTATTTTCGATCCTTTTCTTGAGTCTCGCTACGGCGCTTCACGCCGCCTCCACTCCCGCGCCCGCCACCGACCCGG
>JAYVZL010000072.1:0-2452 GCA_043783505.1 Elusimicrobiota bacterium | reverse complement strand
GATTGGCTCAAGGTCAGGCCTTCCATGAGTTGGCGGCGCTCCTCGCGCGCGTTTTCGCGCCGTACTCCGCAGGCCGCGCAGGCAAGCAGGAGTGCTGCGGCCAGCGGCTTCACTTTGCGGGAGCCGCCGGCGGGCGGGTCTCGCCGGGCGCCCGGAGCGCCTCCTCGGAGAGGTGGACTTTGCCGCCGGGATGGAGCCAGGGCGTCATTTCCATGGGGATCTTGCGCAGATGGTACGGCTTGGGCAGTCGGCTGAGCAGATGGGAGATGCCGAAATAGGCGACGATCAGGCATGAGTAAATGATGGCCAAGGTCTTCAGGTGCCACTTCGCGTCCGGAAACCACGGCGGCGCCATCAGCGCCTCTTGAAACGCGGCTTTCTTGGATTTCTGCTTTTGAAACTGACCGGACGGATTGTTCGGCTGGCTCATGAAAGCTCCTTTGAGAGGGCGTCGAAGCGGCGGATTTCACGGAGAAAGGATGGGATCGAAGCCAAGGGCAGGGAATTAGGGCCGTCGGAAAGAGCTTTGTCGGGATCGGGATGGGTTTCAAAGAATACGCCGGCCACGCCCACGGCGGCGGCCGCTCTGGCGATGGGACGCACGAATTGGCGCTGTCCGCCGGTGGTGGTGCCGTTGCCGCCGGGCAACTGCACGCAGTGCGTGGCGTCATGGATCACGGGAAAGCCGAAGCCGCGCATGATCTCATAGGAGCGCATGTCGACGATCAGATTGCCGTAGCCGAAGCTCGCGCCGCGCTCGGTCAGGAGGATGTTTTTGTTGCCGGTGGACAGGATTTTATCGACGGCGTGCTTCATGTCCCAGGGCGACAAGAATTGGCCTTTTTTCACGTTGACCGCTTTACCCGTGCGCCCGCAGGCGAGGAGAAGATCGGTCTGGCGGCTGAGGAACGCGGGTACCTGGATCATGTCTACATAGCGCGCGGCGATCGCGGCGTGCGCGGGCTCGTGTACGTCCGTCACGCAGGGCACCCCCAGCTCGGCGGCGACCTTGGCCAGCGTGCGCAGGCCTTCCTCCATGCCCGGGCCGCGGTAGGACTTCACCGAGGTGCGGTTTGCTTTATCGAAGGAAGCTTTAAGGACGAAGCCGACCTTGAGCTCGCCGCAGGCCTTCTTCAGCGCGCGTGCGACCGTGCGCAGCAGCTTTTCGGATTCGATGACGCAGGGCCCGCCGATGAAAGCCGCGGGTAGGCGGTTGCCGAAGGAGACCTTGCCGACGCGGACGATGGTCTCACGCATGGACTTGGCTCTTTGAGCGCGTCTCGGCGCGCTCGACGCACGCCGCCACGAAGTCGCGGAACAGCGGGTGCGGCGCCTCGGGACGGCTCTTGAACTCCGGGTGGAATTGGCTGGCCAGAAACCAGGGGTGGTCCTTGAGTTCGACGATCTCCACGAGGTTCTTGGGCGCGTGCAGACCGGAGATGGTCAGTCCGGCGTCTTCCAACAGCTTGCGGAATTTATTATTGACCTCGAAGCGATGCCGATGTCGCTCCGAGATGTTGAGTGTGCCGTAGGCTTTGTGCGCCAGCGAGCCCTTCTTGAGCGTGCACTCGTAGGTGCCCAGGCGCATGGTCGCCCCCATGTTCTTGACGCTTTTCTGCTCGGGGAGCAGGTCAATGACGGGATAGCGCGACTTCTGGTCGAACTCAGTGGAGTGCGCGCCGTTGAGCTTGAGCACGTTGCGGGCGAACTCGATGACCGCGATCTGAAGCCCCAGGCACAACCCAAAATACGGGATCTTCTCCTCGCGGGCGAGCTGGGCCACGCGGATCTTGCCCTCGATACCGCGGTCTCCGAACCCGCCGGGCACGAGGATGCCGTGGACGCCCTCCAGTTGCTCGTGGATCTTCGGATCGGTGGTGTCGAGGAAGCGGATCTTGACCTTCGCCTCGTTGGCGATGCCGCCATGGATGAGAGCTTCGTTGACCGATTTATAGGCGTCCTTATAGTCGGTATATTTGCCGGCGAGTGCCACGTTGATCTCGCGCTTAGGATTCTTGAGGTTGTGGACCACCTTGTGCCAGCTGTCGAGGTCCTTGGCCTGCGCGCGCAGGCGTAGGAGCATCATGATCTGGTCGTCGAGGCCCTGCTTGTTGAAGACCATGGGGACCTCATAGATGCTCTCCACGTCCGGGGCCTCGATGACGGACTCCTTGGGCACCGAGCAGAACATGGAGAGCTTCGCCTTCATGTCCGATCCCAGGGGCTTCTCGGTGCGGCAGACGAGCACGTCGGGGGCTATGCCGATCTCGCGCAGCTTCTGCACGGAATGCTGGGTCGGCTTCGTCTTGAGCTCCTCGGAGGCGCGGATGTAGGGGATGAGAGTGACGTGGACGTACAGCGCGTTCTCCCGCCCCGCCTCGAGTCCCATCTGGCGCGCGGCCTCGAGAAACGGCAGGCTCTCGATGTCGCCCACCGTGCCGCCGATCTCGAT
>JAYVZL010000071.1:0-6484 GCA_043783505.1 Elusimicrobiota bacterium | reverse complement strand
CTTCGGGAGAGGGCATGACCGTCTTGGCTTTGAGCTTGGCCTCGAACGCATAGATAGGAGTGCCCGCCGCCTCTCGGAAGATGACCAGATAGCTGCCCTCGTCGAGCATCTCCACGCTCCACGCCTGCATCCCGTTGGGGTGCGAGATGACTCCGCCTAAGCGCGTGAACAGGGTTTTGTCGTCGCCGGACATGCGCCATTGCCTGACCAACGCGAGCGCTTCGGCGGATTTGGGGTCGAGAGTGGGGGGTGCCGGAACTGGCGCGGAGGCGGGCTCCGGCGCTGGCGCCGGAGCCTTGGTCGCGACTGTCTGACGGAGGGGATGGTAGCGGGACAAGGCCAAAAAGGCCGTTATGACGATGAGGCACGCGATCGGCAGCAGCGTCACGAAGCGAGAGCGGGGAGTTTTGAGCGCGGGGCTTGAAGACGCGGTGGGCGGCACGGCCGGCCTCGAGAATATGGGCATGACGGGCGCGGAAGACCTTGGTTTTGGAGCGGCAGGCTGCTCGACGAGCGTTTGCTCGATGATCGGAACCTCGACGAAGGTGTGCTCGACGAATGTTTGATCGGCGACGGGCTGTTCGACGCTGGTTTGTTCAGCGACGGGTTGCTCGACGATGGGCTGCTCGACGATGGGCTCGGGCTCGGGCTCGGGCTCGGGCGTCTGCGGCATGGGAGGAGCTTCTTCCACCGGAGGTGGAGGAGGAGGCGGAGGAGGAGGTGGTGGGGGGGGCGGCTTTAAAATAGTGATCTCGGAGATCGAACGCAGGGCGCTCAACTCGGCACGCAGGCGAACCAGCGTTTGCTCTCGGCCTTGCAGGCGAGCGCGAATGGACGTCGCGCAGTCGCGCAAGGCCTCGGCTCCCGCCGCGAGTTTGCCTATAGTGGGGTCTGGCGTATTCGTTTCCGTGGGCATAATCCTATTAACCAAGATAAGAGTAGCCTAGACTTGTTGCAAAGTCATAACGAAATATGGGAATGTCCAGATAGCGCCATGGCGAATATCCTCGTTGTTGACGATGACCCCGTGATCCGGGACCTGCTCAAGGACATCCTGTCCATGCAGGGCCATGTCTCGGTCATGGCCGAATCCGGTGAGGCGGCTCTCTTGGAAATCCGAAAAACTCAATTCGATCTCGTGATCCTCGATCGCAACATGCCCCTTATGAGCGGCATCCAGGTTCTCAAGGCCCTGCGCTCCAACCCGGCCACTGCGCGCTTGAAGGTCATCATGTGCACCGCCGCCGAGTTGGTGGCTGAAGTCGATGAGGCCTTCGAGGCGGGCGCTATCGACTACCTCTTAAAGCCCCTGGACATGACCAAACTGATCGCAAAAGTGGCGCTGCACACCCAAAAAGCCTGACGGCCGGGGCCCAAGGGGCCCGGCACAGATGCAATTAAGGAAAGCCTCATAGCATCTAGTTCCCCACCCACCACCTCCCCCTCACGCGCCGTTTTCGCCGTTTCAATGTGACCAATAAGACATTGAAAGACATGCCTTTTGCCAGCATACTGTTCACGAACGCGTAACAAATTCCTCGAAGCGTTCTCCTACTATATAGCCAATGTCTGAGGGTGAAACCTGGATTATCTTTGCGTAGAATGATTCTCCGCATCGCGCCGCCGCTGGCGGCTCTCTTTTTGTTCCCCTGCGCGGCCCTCGCCGCGGGGGCCGGGACATCCGCCGCCGCATTCCTGCAGTTGGGCTACGGCGCTCGGCCCATTGGTTTTGGCGAGGCCTTTGCGCCCGTCGCCAATGACGTTTCGGCGTTGTACTATAATCCGGCCGGCCTGGCTTTTCCCGGCGTCAGCGACGCGCGATCCAGCGCGGGCCCTTATGAGATTCTCGCATCGCAATCAATTCTGGCGCAGGGCATCAGCATGACGCAGCTGGGGCTGGTGGGTCGTCCCTTCGGACTGAGCGTGACGCATCTAAGCCTGGGCGGCATCGAGCAGCGCACCACCGAGACGGCCGCGCCCGAGGCGACGGTGGGCGCGTCGGGCCTCGCCGTGGGCTTGAGCTACGCGCGCAAGATCGGCGGCGTGGGCGTGGGCGTGAGCGGCAAGTACATCCATGAGAACATCGCGAGCTATTCCGCCTCCGCCTACGCCCTTGATCTCGGCGCGCTGTACCGCTTTGAGTCGCGGCCCGTGTCACTTGCTTTTGATATCGCCAACATCGGCACGGGCGTGCGCTTCATCGAGCAGACCTACCCGCTGCCGCGCATCGCGCGTTTTGGCGTCGCCTACGGGCTGACGCAGGAATTCCCTCACGCCGTCGTGCTTCAGATCGACCTGCCCCGCGACATGGGCGCGAACGCGCGCGTGGGCTTTGAGTACCGCGGGTTCGGGCCGATCACTTTGCGCGCGGGCTATCGCACGTTCTCAGCCGAGCAGCGCTCGGCGGCGCTCGGCTCAGCCTTGGGCTCGACGGTCTCGGGCATCGCCGATTTCTACGGCATGTCGCTGGGCGCCGGCTTGCGCACGCCGTTCGGCGACCTCGATTACGCGATGGTGCCCTACGGCGAGCTCGGCACCGCGCACCGCATGTCCTACAGCTTTAATTTCGGCGGGCCGAAGCCGGCCGCGGGGAAGAAGAATGCTCCGTAAGCTCCTCGTCGGTTTGGCGGCCGGCCTGTTCTGGGGGGGACTGCTGTCGGTGCCCGCTCTGGCGGGAGGCAGTATAATCTGCACGCCCTACAAGACCGTTTGCCCCGCGGGCTGCGACCACACAAGCATCCAGCTCGCAGTTAATGCCATTCCGAACAATACTCCTCTCAGCGGCAACTGGTGCATCGACATCCCCAACAGCAACTTCTACAACGAGCAGGTCATCATTCAGAACAAGGATGCCAACGGCTTCCAGATCTATATCGGCAGCAACACCGGCCTCAATCGCCCGACGATCGCCCCACCCGCGGCCTCAACGGCGGCCTTCCGGATTGCCAGCGCCTCGGTCACCATACAAGGGCTCCGGGTCGTCATCGACCAAAACGTTCCTTACGGGGTGTGGGCGTCCTCGGCCTATGTCTCGCTGTCGAGCGTCACCGTGAGCAGCGGCGCAGTGGGAGTGCCTTACGTTGCGGGCGTGCGTATCAGTTCCTGGAGCGCTATCAGCTACAGCTCAGTAACCGTGGGCAACGCTCACGGCATCTGGCTCGATGGAAGCAACAATACCACGATCTCTTACAGCACGGCCATCAGCCAAGGCGTCAACGTGTACGCGCTTTATCTCAACGCCGCCGACTCCAACACAGTGACCGGAAGCATCGTCGCCAATGTGCTCGATGATGCCTTGCGTCTTGAAAATGGCGCCGATTACAACACGATCAGTCAAAGCATGATGACTAGCAGCGCCAGCGGCCGCTTCGCCCTGTACATGAACAACTCCGATTCAAATATAGTGACGCGGAGCTTGATATACAATCCGGCCGGCGACAGCACGCGCCTTGACGCCGGTTCCGATCGCAACACGATCAGCTTCAGCACGATGACGGGCGGCATCGCGTGCCCTATCGGCGGCTATGGTCTGATGCTGGTGGCAAGCTCATCGAACACCGTCGACCAAAGCATTATGTCTGGGGCCCCGGGCACCGCGTGCAACTCAGTTGCTGGAAGCGGGCTTTTCCTCGGCTCCGGTTCAAACTACAACATCATAAGCCTGTCTACGATGATCGGCGGCGACCAGACTAATTTCGGCGGCCCGGTTGTTCCCGGCGGTCACGGATCGAGCGTGACCGCGAGCTCGTTCAACACATTCTTCCGCGACTACTTGAAAGGCGGCGTCGGGCTGCACCCACCCGCAGCCGGCGGCAACGGGTTGATGCTGATATTGAACTCAAACTCCAACGTCGTGGTCTTGAGCACTATGGTTGGAGGCGTGGGCGCCAACACCGGGGGCAACGGCGGAGCGGGACTTTATGTCGGCGGTGCGTCGACTACCACAGTCAACAATTCGTCGATGATCGGCGGCATCGGCGGCTGGGGGGGGATCGGGGCCGGCGGCAACGGCCTTGTGATCAACGGCGGCTCGTCGACGACCGTCAATTCGAGCTTGATCGACGGAGGCGCCGGCATGGGTGGAAGCCCCGGGGCCGGCGGACACGGCTTCTTCAGCGCGGGCGGCTATTCCAACGCTGTCAATTTGAGCTTCATCAACGGAGGAGCCGGCAACACCGGCGCCCCCAGCTCGACGGCCCTCGGCGGAAGCGGCGTCTATCTCTCGGCGAACTCCAACAATAACTCGGTCAGTCTGTCTTCCGTGACCGGCGGCAACGGCGGCGGCAACGCTGGAACCGTAGCCAACGCCGGCCATGGTCTCTACGTCATCGGTAGCAAGGCAAACACCATCGATCGCAGCGTTTTGTCCGGGGGAGGCGGGGCGGGGCTGCATGGAAACGGGAGCTATTTAGATTCCATCTCCAACTTCAACGTGATTAGTCAAAGCACCATGACGGCCGACACCGTCTCATCTTACGCCCTTTTGCTTGTCGGGGCCGACACCAATAGTGTTTCCGGGAGCTATCTCTCCAACCCCGCGGGCACGGCCGTGAGCATTTCGACGGGCGCTGACTTCAACTCAATCTCGGCCAGCTCGATGACGGCTTTGACGATCGCGGTGTATGTACAGCAATCGTCTTATACCACTATAGGCGGTTCCTACATACAGGGGTTCACCGCGGTGTCCATTTCGGCCTCGACTGGGACGACCATCGCCGCCAATTCCCTTTTCACCTTCTCCGCGCAAGGCATCGCTTTCAAGCTGTCCAGCGGCAGCGTCGGATTGTCCATGTCGAGCAATACGGTCGTGGCTACCAATGGTTCCGGCATCATCTTGGAGTCCGCCAGCGGCGCCTTGATGCTCTCCAGCAACACGGTGAACGTCGGCGGAAACAATCAGTGCGCCATCTGCGTTTCCGCCCAGGCCCCGGGCACGAGCCTTTGGATCACGTCAAACACCGTCATCCCGGCGCGCAATGGGATACCCGCCAACTACGGCCTCTTGCTCAGCGGGCTGACTTCCGGCGCGACCATCCAAGACAACAATTTCTACTACCGATTGCCGGGCGCGGGCGGGGGAAGCGTCTATGCCCTTTACGCCCAAAACTCCCTGGGACTGCGGATCGATCACAATCGGATAAACGAGCCCAATATGCTCACCGGGCCCACTTATACCGCCGTCAGCTTCAACGGGGTGCTGAATTCATCCTTTAAGTTCAACGACGTGTATTCAAGCGGAACCGTCGGCGCCAGCGGGCGCTTGATTGAATTGTTCGGCTCGACGGTGACGGTCCGCAACAATATTTTCCAGAGCTCCAACACGGTGGCGTCGGACGCCGTCTACGTCAGCAACGATAGCGGCTACCTGGCGGATTACAACAACTACCTCAACTCCACCCAGTCGAATGTGACGCTGTTCTTTGGCGGACTATCCCGTAATTTCCCCTGGTCTTCCTTTATTAACGGCGGGGATTCCCATGCCACCAACGGCAATCCCCTGTGGGCCAGCACCGGCGGAGGCGTGGAGGATTTTCACCAAAAGTCCACGGCTGGGCGCTTTAATCCCGCCACGCTTGTCTTCGATCTGATCGATTCCTTAGACGCCCCCACCATCGACCTCGCCGATCCCCTCGAATCCCTCGGGGCGGAGCCCAATCCCAACGGGGGCGCGGCCAATATGGGTTCCTACGGCGGGACGGCCCAAGCGTCGAAGTCGCCGCCCCAGGTTTGCCCGGTCATGCGCAAGCTCTGCAAGACCGACTTGTGCGCTTATCACACGATCAGAAGCGCGCTGGACGCCGTTCCCAATCCCCTGACCGCTTATTCCTGTGTGGTGCTCAAAGACAGCGAAGTCTACGCCGAGAAGCTCATCCTGATGGGCTTCACCACCAATAACTCGAGCATGACGCTCATGCTCGACCCGGCCTTGTCGGTCCATCCTGTCTTGACTCCGACCAGCGGAGGGGGCGCTGTGTTCGAGGTCAGGAACGCCAGCTTCAACGTCGTCAACGTGGACATCCGGCCGGCCGGGTTCGGCTACAATTACGGCGTTCTGGCCGCTTCGGCTAACATCGTCCTATCGGGCGTCAACATCATCGACCCCGAGGGCCGCATCGACACGGCCGGCATGTCGATGTCTGGCAATTGGAGCAGCATATCCAACTCCAGCATCAACGTTTCCGTGGCCGCCGGCTTGAAGGTCAGCGGCCAGAACGACACCGTTTCCTTCAGCACGGCGATCAACCAGGCCATCGCTTTTTCCGCTCTCGATCTGAGCAACGCGATTTCCGGCTCTTTCCAAGGCCTTTTCGTCCGCAATAACGGCGGCGGAAATGGCGCGATCATGAGCGCAGCCGGCGCCAACTCGATTAGCTTAAGCACGTTGTCCGCCTCGGGGCTTGGCGTTGGACTCGTCCTAAACGTCGGCTCTTCCTCTAATAGCGTCTCCCAGAGCTACATCGACAGCGCCTCCAGCATGGCCGTG
>JAYVZL010000070.1:0-6487 GCA_043783505.1 Elusimicrobiota bacterium | reverse complement strand
ATGACGCAAAAGCAGACGTCCCTTTCGAATTGCGCGACGAGCTCTTGGACCTGTACATCCAAGAGGCCTGCGAACACGCCCCCATCCAGAAGGACGAATTCAAAAAATTCTTTCCGGGCTTCGTGCTCATCCGCATCATGCAGGCCATGGGCGCCTACGGCCTGCGCGGCTTTCACGAGAAGAAGCCGCTGTTCCTTCAAAGCATCCCTTACGCCATACGCAACATCGAGCACGTCTTGCTGACCTCCGGCCTGCCCGTGGAAGTCCCCGAACTCATGGGCGTGTTCAAGCGCTTGGTCGGCTCGTCCGCGCTGCGGCAGTTCGGCTCGGCGAAGCTCAAGCTCACCGTCCGGATCCAGAGCTTCTCCTATAAGAAGGGCGGCATGCCGCGCGACGACGATAAGGGACATGGAGGCGGCTATATTCTTGATTGCCGCTGCCTGCCAAATCCAGGCCGTCAACTGGAGTTTACCAAAGCCACCGGCCTCGACGAGTCTGTGATCGCTTATCTATCCAAGCAAACGGACGTCGATCGTTGGACGCGCTCGGCCTTTTCGATGATCGACCAAGCCGTCGAGGACTACGGCCGACGCAACTTCACCGACCTGCTCGTGGCCTTCGGCTGCACCGGCGGCCAGCACCGCTCGGTGTATTGCGCCGAGCGTCTGGGCAAGCACCTGCGCGACCAGGGCGTCTCGGTCGTCGTCACGCACCGCGAAAGGAAAAACTGGCCCAAGCCATGAAGGCCCTGATCCTGGCGGCGGGGGTGGGCTCCCGCCTCAAGCCCCTGACCGATACGACCCCGAAGGCGCTCATCCCCGTGGGCGGGACGCCCATGCTCGAGCGCGTGCTGTTGCGCCTCAAAGCGGCGGGCGCCAAGTCCTTCGTGGTCAACGCGCATCATCACGCGCAGAAAGCCGCGGACTTCTGCGCGGAGTTATCCAGGCGCCACGGCGTCGCCGTCTCAGTCTCGCGCGAGGATGATCTTATCCTCGACACAGGCGGCGCCATCAAGAAAGCGTCGGCACTGCTTCGCGGACGCGAGCCGTTCTACGTGCACAACGCCGACGTGGTTACCGACATCGACCTGAAGGTCTTATACGCCGCGCACCAGGAGAGCGGGGCCTTGGTCACCTTATCCGTGCGCGAGCGGGAATCGAGCCGAGCGTATCTCTTTGACGGCAAGAATCGCCTCGTCGGTCACGATCGAGGCGAAAGCAAGAACTGGGCCAAGGGCCCGGTGCCCAACGCCGTGCGCCTGCCCTTCGACGGGATCCACGTGATCTCGCCGGAATTTCTAGACAAAATCACCGAAGGCGGCGTGTTTTCCATCACCAAAACATATTTACGTCTGTCCGCCGCCGGCGCCGATATCCAGGCCTTCCGCTCCGACCGCTGGGCCTGGCACGACATCGGCACGGTCGAGAAGCTCGCCGCCGCCGAAGCCTGGGTCAATAAAAACCCTTAATATTTTCCAGGCGCATCTCGGCAAGAGGCCGTCGCGGCTTGAGTCGAAGCATGACGTCGCACTCCATCGCCGCGGCCAATCGCATCAGCGTGCTCCAATGAGGATCCCTGCCAGTCTCAAGCTTCGATAACTGACTTTGACAGATGCCGCTGCGCCAGGATTTTTGGGACTGGGACAGGCTCAGCATCATCCTCAATCGTGAAAGGGTCTTGCCGGGACCCCAGTCGGCGTGGCCTTTGGGGGCCCAACAGCCTGTCTCATCCAAGCGCAAGCTTTCGCGGAGCCAAACTTCCAAGTTCTGACGAACGGATTCATTTTCAGATATGCCTTCAACCATATTGAACTCTTCCCGGGAACAGTTCGATGCGCTTAAAGGCATAATCAATCCCTGGGACGCCCTCCCCCATCATACGATTGACCCCCCAAAAAAGTTCCCAATTTATCCGCGAACTAAATTCTCTCTCAGCCGTAAGATTGATACAGCCGCCAGCCGGCGGCGGGAGAAATCAAATGAAGATAAACCTGACCGCCGCCCTGCTGCTTGTCGCCGGACTCGCCGCAGCCAAAACGCCCGCAGCTGCGCCCACCCCCGTCAACGCCGAGAAGAAGGCCGAGGTCCAGAAGATCAATGAGGACATCAAGGCCGACCGTGAAAAGATCCATGAGGACAAGCAGGCGCTCCATCAGAATTGGGACGAACAGAAGAAGGAGGTCGGCGACCTCCGCGCCCAGGAGAAAACGGCCATAGACGCCGTGAAGGCCGACACCGCCAAGTCCGCCGCCGACAAGAAGGCCGCGGTTCAGCATATCCGCGCCGACTTCAAGCAGAAGAAGGAAGCGGTCCGCGAGAAGATGACGGCTGAGCGCCAGACTAAGCGCGCCGACATCAAGACCCAGCGCGAGGACATCCACAAGGACGAGGCGCAGCGACACGAGATCAAGCACGGCGCCAAATAGCCGCGAGGTTCGTCGGGGCGCTCCTCGGCGCGTGCGAGGGGCGCCCCTTCTTATTGGTACAATGACCTTATGAGCGATGAGCCCGACGGCAGCACGCCCACAGACGAGCCCGCCTCGGCCCCGATCTCCGTTCCGCGCCCCATTTTCAAGGGTCGGCCCACCGGCCACACCCTTCCCATACCGTGGGTGCGTCTGCGTTCGACCGCCTCCGGGCATCAGCTGTACAAGCGCATGTTGGGCGAAGTCGATCCCAAGGCGCGTCCCGGCGACATCGTCGCCGTCTATGACCGCTCCAACGCCCCGTACGGCGTGGCTTTATACAATCCTCGCAGCCTCATCGCCTTGCGCCTTCTCACTCGCGGCCTCGGCTCCTTCGACCCGGACGCCTTCTTCAACGCGCGCATCGCGACCGCCGTCGGCTTTCGCCGGGACGTTCTCAAGCTGGACGCCCAGAGCGATGCCTACCGCGTGGCGCACGACAACGGCGACGGCTTGCCCGGCCTGGTCATCGACCGCTACGGCGACTGCATCGCCCTCGAGTTCTATTCCCTGGGCATGTACAAGCAGGCCGCGCGCATCGAGCGCGCGATGAAGCAGCACTACCCCAACGCCCGCTTCTTCCACCGCGCCTCCCCCCACACGCAGAGCATGGAAGGCTTCAAGCTCGACCCGAACATGGGCACCGGCACGCGCATCAAGGAAAACGGCGTGACCTTCGTCGTCGACCCCTCGACGGGCTACAAGACCGGCTTCTTCACCGACCAGCGCGACAACCGCGCCGCCATCGTTGCGTTCACGCGCGGCAAGAAAGTGCTCGACGTGTGCTCCTATACCGGCGGCTTCGCGTTGTACGCCAAGAAGCTCGGCGGCGCCGAGGAAGTCACGGCCGTCGAGCTCGACCCCGACGCGGTATCGGTGCTCAAGATGAACGCCAACGCCAATCAGGCGCGCATCGACACCGTCTGCGCCGACGCGTTCCCGTACCTGCGCCAGGCCAACATGAACTCGCGCCGCTACGGGCTGATCGTCCTCGATCCTTATAAACTGATCGCCAACGAGGAAGGCTACAAGCTGGGACGGCAAAAATATATCGACTTAAACCGCCTGGGCATCTCCCTGCTCGAGGAAGGCGGAATCCTCGTCACCTGCTCCTGCTCGGGCATGCTGTCCTGGGACGAGTTCCTGCAGTTCGTGCGCACCGCCGCGGGCTCGGCCGGACGCCGCGTTCAAGTCTTCCGAAAAAGCGGCGCCGGCGCCGACCATCCCTTCACCGCCGACCATCCGGAAGGCGAGTATCTTAAAGTCCTCTGGTGCCGCGTCCTCTAGGCCTTTAGGCTCTCCTCCCAATAGGTCTAAAGACCTATTTTCTCTTGACTCCCTGCCGGCTTCAGTGCTGAAATCTGCACCAGCAGCCTGGTATGGAGGTCTCGATGAAAAAGAAATTGATGTTGCTGGCGGCAGGACTACTGGCGTCCGCGGCAACCATCGTCCGCGCCGACGTCGCAGTTTTCGAACCCCGATTCAACGCGAACATTCTCTTCTTCGAGAATGGCATTAATTTTGAGAAACCGTCCCCACGTCCTTCGCCTTCCCCGTCTCCGCGGCCTACGCCCTCTCCCCGCCCCACTCCGACTCCGACGCCTCGACCGAATCCGACGCCTCGGCCGACTCCCACTCCGACGCCCACTCCTCGGCCGAACCCGCGGCCCAATCCGACTCCTCGTCCGACTCCTACGCCGACGCCCACTCCTCGGCCTAATCCGCGGCCGAATCCAACTCCTCGTCCGAATCCCACTCCTAGCCCGAAACCTCCGCGACAGGAGCCCCCTCGGCAGAAGCCGCCGCGTCAGGAGCCGCCCCGCCAGCAACCGCCGCATCAGAAGCCTCCGGTCGTCGTTCCTCCTCGCGGCAAGCCCGGCGAGCCCGGCAAGCCGGAGCGGAGAATGCCCACGCAGCCTAAGCCCGTCGACCGCGGCGGCCTGATCGACCCGAAGCGCCAGGGCGACAATCGCACCTACACTCCGCCCAAGACGCGCGACGGAAAACCGGTGAGCGAAAAGCCGTACACCAACTCGCGCGGACGCCACCTCCCGCCCGGCCGCGATCACGGCCGGATCATCAACGACCGATCGGCGCACGACCACATCCGCGGAATCCACAAGAACTGGAACCGCAACGACCACGGCTACAGTTGGCACTCGTGGAACGGTCACCGCATGAGCCACCACTACGACCGGTTCGGATTCCATTGGTGGGGTTGGTACATCGACAACATCTACTTCTGGACCCGCTACCACAACGACTGTTATTGGTGGTACGACCCGTATTGGCACCGCTGGTGCTACATGCATGACAACCGCTGGTGGTGGCAGGACCCGGCTACGAGCTTCGTCTATGCGATCATCGACAACAACTACTACCGCTACCAGGATAACGGCGGCACGGTCGTCGTCACGCCTGACCCGACCCGGCCCGAGGAGACCCCTCCCGCTGATCCCAACGAGCCGGCGCCGGTACCTGGACAGGAGACGCTCTACAGCGTGGACGGCACGCGCTCCATCCAAATCCTCGGCGACAAGAAGGACGCCTACCTCTATGACCTCACCGTCGAGGATACCAACGGAGCCAAGGCGGGCGGACGGTGGCTGGCCAGCGGAGTCGCGTCGGTCAAGTTCGTCTACGACGAAAAAGCCGAGGACGGCGAGACGTCTCAGATCATCCGTCAGATCGAGCTGAGCTTCGATGATGCCAAGCTCTCGGCCGTGGTCGACGTCAACGGCGAGCGCAAGATCGTGATCTCCGGAGACGAGAAGTCCGCTGACCTGCACAACTTAATGGACGCCGCCGTCGAGCCTAAGTACCTGGCTTCAAGCGTCGGCACTATCAAGCTGGTCAATAGCGAGACTCTCAATGGCGCGGGCGAGACCGTTCGTTCGCTCAAGGAAATGCAGATCGGGGCGAAGGACGCCGACGGCGCCGATGCCGTCCTGACGTTCGATCGCGACGGCAAGTCTTCCGACGCGGCCGGACCCGAGCCCACTCCCGCGCCTGAACCGGAAGCTCCTCCGACTCCCGCCGAGTCGCCAGCTCAGCGCATGCAGAAGTCCGCCGCGTTCAAAGCCTTGACGTCGGGCCAGCTCGGCTGGTAAACGAGCCGTCCCCAATAGACCGCCCCGGCCTTTTAGGCTGGGGCGGTTTCTTTTTTTGGCCGCACGCCGGCTTTGTCTTCATTATCTGCACGATTTTTTTGATAGATTCTCGCCATGGAACATCGCTGCCTGTCGCCTTGGAAAGGAGCCGTCGTCGGGGGTTTGATCGCCTTCGCCTGGAGCTCGGTCGCCTGGATGGGCCTTCCCTTCCACGAGAGGACCATCAAGACTTTCGGCGATCCGGCCGCGATCGCCCAGCTGCTGGAAACGCAGGCGCCGCGCTCCGGCGTCTACATCCTCGCCAATGATCCCAAAGGCCAAAGCGCGCCCACGGATCCCTTCGTGTTTCTTTCATACAACAAGCGCGGCTGGGGCCCGAGGGGTCCGTCCATGCTCCTCGGCCTGCTCGTGCAGATGGTCGGCGCCTTCTTCTGGACTTGGATCCTCGGCAAGATCCCCGGCCTGACCCTCAAGGACGCCGCCCTGTACGGCCTGTTCTTTGGCCTCGCGGTGGGCGTCCTAGGCGCGATGCCCAACTGGGTATGGTGGAAGTTTCCCCTGCCGTTCACCTTGCTCTACGTCGTCGATGCCGCGATCGCCTGGACGCTGGCTAGCCTCGCGATCTCCCGCTGTTACGCCCCCGTCTGCGCCTTACCCAAAACGTAGACGCCGGCGTGCGCACGCTGCGCGACGCCTATCCTATTGCGGAAGCTTGCCCATCTTCTCTTTTGGCGCCACGCTCGCATCGGCGGCTCCTTGAGCATCAAGCTATTCCCGGGAGTAGCCCACTTTTTGGCCCCGGAAAATTCCTTCGTTTTTGGAAAAATAATGACGGTAAAATAGACTCAATTTACATCGCGCGCGAGATGGAAATACAGCTGAATTATCAAGCGCTATTTTTTAAAAAAAGAAG
>JAYVZL010000069.1:0-6524 GCA_043783505.1 Elusimicrobiota bacterium | reverse complement strand
TGATAGCCGCCGTCAAGGTCGTTTTGCCATGGTCGACGTGACCGATAGTTCCGATGTTGACGTGCGGCTTGGTGCGCTCGAATTTAGCCTTGGCCATGACGTGCGTTCTCCTTGTGGTTCTTTATTTGTCTTAAGAATCGATACGACGACGAAAACAAGCTGGGAATGGGATTTGAACCCACGACCTTCTCCTTACCATGGAGATGCTCTACCAACTGAGCTATCCCAGCACGAAAAACACGAACACGATCGGAGCGGGCGATGGGAATCGAACCCACGTAACGAGTTTGGAAAACTCGTGTTCTACCATTGAACTACGCCTGCGACTATCCCCAAAAACATCACAGCCGAAGAGAGAACTCGACGGATGGCGGGAGGCACAGTATAGCGAAACGGCCGCCGCGGTGTCAACGGCCTGGACATCGTGGTTTTTAGGGTCTATCCTTAACATGGTGATGGAACTCTGGCGCTTTTTGCGGCTTTTCGCGATCGCTTTGGGGGTCGTGCTCCCGATCAGGGCCTGGGTGGGCGAGCCCATTTATGTCGCCAGCCCCTCCATGGAGCCGACTCTAAAGACGGGGACCATGCTTGTTCTCGACAAGCTGACGTTGCGCATGCGCCCGCCGCGGCGCGGGGACGTGCTCTCTTTTCGCAGTCCCGTGGAGGACAGAGATCTGCTCAAGCGCGTTATCGCCTTGCCGGGGGAAAGCGTGGAATTGCGGGAAAAGTCCGTATATATCAATGGAAAAGAGCTTTATGAGCCCTACACGGTTCACTCTCGGGCGGGGGAACGTCTCGTCGGCGACAATATCGGCCCCCTGATCGTGCCCGAAAACGGCCTATTCGTGCTCGGCGACAATCGCGATGAATCCAACGATTCCTCGGTTTGGAAGAGCGCCGACGGAAAACCCGTGCGCTTCCTGCGGTTTTCCTTAATCCAGGGTCTCGCCCGCCGCCTGCCTTGGGCCTAGGCCTTTAGGCCTACTCGACAATAGGCCTTTGGCCTCTATACCGACGGGCGTTTGTCGACTATCATGCAGGTATGAAGACCTGGATGATCCTGGTGGCGTTGATCTTGGCGCCGATGACCGCGTCCGCTTACCCCTGGACCCCGGACGCCGCCAATGAGAACACCCGCGGGCGCATTCTCCAGCAGATGGCGGTCTACCAGGAGGCGAGCTTGGAGACTATCAAAGCTGCCGTCAAAGCCGCCAAGACGGAAACGGAACTCATCAAGGCGCGCACGGATTTCGAGCAGTGGAAGGTGGCCGGCATGCAGAAGCGGTTTGCCGACTCCAGCAGGGGACGGATGAAGTCTTATTTCGAAAGCCAGACCGCCCTGATCGGGGCGCTGCGCACGCCTACTGCGAGCAGCGGGTGGAGCTATTTCGATGGAGCGAAGGCTTCCAGCCAAGAGGTTGGGGCCGATGCCCCGGTGGCCAGCGTCCGTTACAATTATGCCAAGGTGCGCGGGATCGCGGTTTCCCAGGACGCGAAGGCCTTAATTGTGAACGCGGCCATCGAAGAGGCGATGCTTCAGGGCGTGGACCTGAACCTGGTTTTGGCGATCATCCAAAAAGAATCTGGATATAAATCAGGGGCCGTGAGTTCAGCTGGCGCGATCGGCCTTATGCAGTTGATGCCTAGCACGGCATGCGACATGGGCGTTTGCGACGCCAACAGTCTTTTCGACGTGCGCACCAACATCCGCGCGGGCATCAAGTATCTACGCTGGATGACCAGCTTCCTTAAGCTCGATATCAATCTCAAGGACGTGACCAAAATCCCTTCCAATGCATTGAGATACTTGCTGGCCGCCAACAACGCAGGCATCGGCAACGTGCAGAAATGGCGGAAACGGGAGGGCCAGAACTTCCGGATTCTCTTTGCCGAGACCCGCAACTACGTCAGCGAGATTCTCGGCGTTCTAGGCGCTGTGGGCTGGTAGGCCCGCTCGTCATTTTAATCTTCGGCATGCTGGGCTGGTAGACGGGGCTTCATTGCTGTCGCGATAGCTCCGAGTTCGTTTGACCCACCCTTCAAGCCATTTGCGATCATCGGCGTGGCGCTCCGGGGGAGCGTTTTCCACGCGGCGGCAAAGCGCCCACTCGGCCGAGTCGGAAAACTCGTGTAAAGCCGCCGGTCCCATCTCGGTGCCGCTCATGGTCTGCAATGCTTGAAGCAGGCCCCAGCCCTCCTTCTCCCCTTTCTTATTGAGGTAGCGTTCCTTAGGATTGCTGCCCTCGCCCTTGAAATTCACGTAGTCAACGAGATCGAAGACGCCTCCAGGCGAGCACGCCACTCGGTAGAACTGTTTCTCGACGTTGGGACGCTCGGACTCGGGCACGGCGGGCAGCATCTTGGGAAGCGCCTCGATCATGCGTTGGATGCTGAAGCGGGCTTGAATCGGCACCGTGCGCTCGAGGAAGTCCCGAAGCTCCTTCATTCGCGGACTGTCTTGCTTCGCGAACATCTCCGGCGTCATTTTCCATTTTGCGGGCGGATTTTTTCGGATGCGCTCGGGCGCCAAAGTTTCACCGAACAGCTCCGCCGGCGTGCGCCACGGAGCCGGGGCCTTGTGGTTTAACCATTTCGGCGCGTCCGCTCCCTTGGACAGCATGAAGTCGATCAGAGAAGGGAAGGCCTCTTGAAAGGGCGCGTCGTGACCCGCTTGGTACCACAAATAATTGTTGATGCCGAGGGATGAAGAATCGGCCGTGTCGTCCCACCAGATCAGGATCTTGCCGCTGCCCTCGTGCTGCCAGATTTTGCGGCCGATCTCGGCGGCCTCCTCGTCGCTGATCTTGTCGATGCATTGGGGCCCCGGGCGCTCAGCGACGGCGCGGGTCTGGGCGCAGGCGGAGGTTCCGAGGAAGATTGCGAGGAGGAGGGAAGTGGTCATGGCGCCATTGTAGCAAGGCTTGAGGGCCTGGAAATACCGAGTTCCAACTCAGGATCGCCTGTTTGATGGGCTATTTCACGTGAAGATGAGAATCCGCCCTCGGCACCGCCGTGAGCGTCGCTCATCGCGCTGGAACTGGGCATCAATCTGATCGATACCGCTGAGCTTGGGGGGCTTGCGAAAGCTAAGCGCGGAGCTGAGAAGATGTTCGAATGGGCGCGCGCGAACGATCGAACGCTCATCGCTACAGTCCGTCGGCGCAAGGGCTGCTCTCCGGCCGCCATACGGACGAAAATGTGCTGCGTGATGCGCGGCTGGCCAATTCGTTTTCAAACAAAAAAACATCGCCAAGGCGAAGCCCTGTTGGAGTCCTGTCGGGGATAGCCCAAAAACATTCCGCGACCTCAGCCCGCGGACTTGCGTCTCTCGGAAGATGAATTGGCGCGTCTCGATCAAGTCCGCCGCCTTCCCTCGCAAGCGGCTGAAGGCGCCGAATGAGAAAATTGCTATAATTCTCCTCGACGGTTTTAGTTTTTCGGGCAGTTAGCTCAGCGGTAGAGCATTGTCCTCACACGACAAGGGTCACAGGTTCAAATCCTGTACTGCCCACCAGTTTTAGACTCAAAAAAATGTCGTTTCTAGACGGAGGAAGCCCCGGAAGCCTAAAAAGGCCTCCGGGGCTCTTTTTCGGGTCCTGGCGTTTCTGCCATTTTTCTGCCATACTATTTTGACCTTATGGCGCGAATTTACTCCTGGGCCGGCAAGAATGGCACCTACTGGTATCTCGACTATGCCGTCGATGGCCGCAGAATTCGCAAGCGCGTCGGCAAATCGAAGAAGCTGGCCATGCTTGCCTTGGCTGACGTCCAGGTCAAGCTCGAGCGCAAGGAGTTGGGTTTCCAGAGCAAGGACAAAAACCTCGCCGATTTCTTCGCCGAGTATCTCGACTACTCCAAGACCAATAAGAGCCATGGCTCCTATGTCCGCAATGAGATCGTGCTGCGGACCTTCAAGGAGTTCGCCAAGGTCGAGCGCCTGCGCGCGATCACGCCGCAGCTGATCGAGAGCTACAAGAAATTCCGCTCGGAAGGCGGCACGATGGCCTCCACCATCAACACCGAGCTCAACACGATCAAGGCCGCGCTCAACCGCGCCGTCGCGCTGAACTATTTGGCGCGCAATCCTTGCCGCGAGGTCAAGAAACTCAAGGCTCCGCGCAAACAGGTGCGCTTCTTCAGTAAAGAGGAAGCCAAGATGCTGCTCGAAGCCGGCAACGGCCGCATGGGGCCGATCATTGAGACTCTGCTTTACACCGGCCTTCGCCGTGATGAACTGACCCATCTGACCTGGGCCGACGTAGATCTACAGCGGCGCATCGTCGCCGTGCAAGCCAAGGACGGCTGGCATCCGAAGGATTACGAGGTCCGCCATATCCCGATGGTGCCGCGGCTGCATGAGCTGCTCAAGTCTCTGCCACGCAAGGGAAATCCTTGGGTATTTTCGACCAGCAACGACGGTCCCCATCTCGGGCATATCCTATCGCGCGACTTTCGCAAGCTCCTGAAGCTTTGCGGCATTAAGGGCGCATCGCTCCACACGCTGCGCCACACGTTCGCCAGCCATCTCGTCATAAATGGGACCGACGTTTATACGGTCCAGAAGCTCCTCGGGCACTCAAGCATCAAGACGACGGAGATTTACGCCCATCTTGCGCCGGATTTTTTGAAAGCCGCTGTTGAGAAACTGAAATTTTAGTTCGGACGCCAAGAGGCATAGTGCTGCATTTCCTGTATTGCATATAGCATATTGCATTATGCTATATAACCTGCTACACTCATTCCCATGAGGGAATATCATGCTCTAAGACCCCAGGATATCCTTGTCCTGCTCAAACTGCTCGCATCGCAGGGACGGGAGTGGCGGCAGGTGGATCTGGCTCAGGAGCTTGGCCTGTCGCAGTATGAGATCAGCGCCGCTTTGTCGCGTGCCGAGTATTCCGGCTTTTTAGACCGCTCCAAAAAGAGACTCAACAAATCAGCCTTGGAGGAATTCCTGCTGCATGGGCTTAAGTATGTTTATCCCGCCAAGCCAGGAGCGGTTTGCCGCGGTGTGCCCACGGCGCATTCGGCGCTGCCCATTTCAAAGAAGATCGTCTCCAGCCCCCATGACCAATACGTTTGGCCTCATGATGACGGCGAGGTCCGAGGCCAGGGCATCCCGCCCCTGTACGAATCGGCGCCGGAGGCGGCGAGGAAAGACCCTAAGCTCCATGAGCTTCTGGCCTTGGTCGACGCCTTGCGCATAGGGCGGGCCCGCGAAAGGCAGATCGCCGCCGATGAACTCAAGCGGAGGCTCCATGAAGCCTAGACGATCGACGAATCTCGACATGTTGGCGGTCGTCGCTAAGGGGCTCAAAGGCCTCAAGGAGCGAGTTGTCTTCGTGGGCGGCGCGACCATCGAACTTTATGTCGTGTCTTCAACGCCCGACGGGCGAGCCACCGACGACGTGGACTGTGTTGTGGAGATGGCCAGCCGCGTCAAGTACTACGAGCTGGAAGAGGAGCTTCGTAAGCTCAAGTTTAAACATCCGATGGCCGAACGCGCTCCCATCTGCCGATGGGAATATTCCGGCATCCCGGTCGACGTTATGCCGACCGAGGGAAAAGTTCTCGGCTTCAGCAACCGCTGGTACGCCGACGGGATGGCGAATACCCGAACCGTAGAATTGCCCGATGGCCAGAAGGTCGAAATCTTTTCCGTGCCCTATCTGTTGGCGTCTAAGATCGAAGCGTTCCAGGACCGCGGGCATGGGGATTTCCTAGGAAGCCGCGACATGGAGGACATCATTACGGTGCTGGATGGCTGTCCTTCCGTCAGGGAAGAGATAGGTAAAGCCCCGGAGGCCGTCCGTGATTTTCTGATCCAGCGATTTAAAGAATTCTTGGGCAACAGCAGCTTTATTGACAGCCTTCAAGGCCACATCGAAGCCCTGCAGGCGCGCAGCGGACGTGCGGGGAAGGTGTTAGCGCTGTTGAGGGATTTGGCCGCCTAGATTTTCCTGAAATCATCTATTTTCCTAATCAGGAAAATAGATGGGACGCTTTAATTGATATCCACTTCCAACCGCTTGGAGAATCGCCCTGGCGTCTCGCGCCTCTTCATCCACTCCTTGACGCTGGCCTGATCGAATCGGACCAGGACCCCAAGCTTGATGACCGGAATATAACCTTCATGGACCCATTGATAGACGGTCCTGGGCTTCACCTGAAGCCAGTCCGCTAAATCGTCCACCGTCAGAAGCCGGTCCATCGCGATCGCCGGTGCCTATCGCCGCCGCGCGCCCTTGGCCGTCATTTTCTTGACGATCTTCCCGGCGAGGAGCCTATTGAGGGCAAGATTCTTAAAGTCCTCGGCCGACTCCCGGCGCACGAACTCATGCCGACGACCAGACATGACCCACTGCTTCAGCTCGTCCAACCGGCTCAGGATGGCGTTCTCCTCGGCCTGCCGCAGGGCCTCCCCAGGCTCCACGGCGGCCAACAGGGCCCGGGTGGGAGACAGGGTGTCCGTAACCATGAGGTCGCAGGTCTTGGCCATGACGAGGTCCTTGACCGCGAAGCCT
>JAYVZL010000068.1:0-6533 GCA_043783505.1 Elusimicrobiota bacterium | reverse complement strand
CTTCGCGTAGAGCTTGGCCTTGCGCGCGTCGCTGTCGAGCTTCTTGACCTGTTCCTCGATGAGCACCACCGAGTCCTGCAGACGGCCCAGATCCATGTCCACGCGGTCGAGCTTGCGCAGGGCTTCTTCGCGCTTGGAGTTGTACTTGGCCACGCCCGCGGCTTCCTCGAAGAACGCGCGGCGCTCCTCGGGCTTGGCTCGGATCATCGAGTCGACGCCGCCCTGGTCGATGATGGCGTAGCCGTCGCCGCCCAAGCCGGTGTCGAGGAACATCTCACGGATGTCGCGCAGGCGGCACTGGGTCTTATTGAGGAAGTACTGGGACTCCCCGGAGCGGAACAGGCGGCGGGAGATCGTGACCTCGGAGTATTGGACGGGCAGCAGGCTCGAGGCGTTGTCGAAGGTCAGGGTCACCTCGGACATGGACAGGGGCGAGCGCTTGGCCGTGCCCGCGAAGATCACGTCGGCCATCGAATCGGCGCGCAGGGACTTCCACGACATCTCGCCCAAGCACCAGCGCACGGACTCCATGACGTTGGACTTGCCGCAGCCGTTGGGCCCGATGACGCCGGTGATGCCTGGCTCTAAATCGACGTGGGTCTTGTCCGCGAAGGACTTGTAGCCGACAATGTCGATCGATTTCAGGTACATGGAACCTCGGCGGGGCTGTATTTGTCCATCGAGTGCTATCTTTTATCTATTCGTCGTATTAAAGCGCCATACAGTATAGCATTTCTCGTCGAGAAAATCAAGTTTATCGCGCTCCAAATGATTCGGGCCCTTGACGAGAATAGAAGTTTTCTTTACGCTTCGTAGACGATGAGCCCCTCCATCCTACTCGTCTCCTGGCTGACCCTGACGACCGCGGCATTAGCCGTGCCCGCTCCCGTCCCGCCGACGGAGCTGGCTGACTGGCATCGCAGCGGAATAGACGACCGCACCAAGCTGTCCTTGAGCGCGCGGGGCTGGCGGCTGGGGGACGACGGCCGCGCCCTCGATCCTCAAACCAAGGCGCCCGCCTCGCAGGACCGGCTCGACAAAGCCGTTCTCGACGTTCGTCAACGCGCGCGCCAATCCGCGCTTGAGAAGGTGCGGCTTCTGCTTGCCGCCGGCAAGCCTCTCAAGAAGGAGGATCTTGAGATCGTGGCCTCGCTGTCGCGGGATCTTCCCGCGGATTTCCTCGCGAGCGCGTTGAGTGCGGCGTCTGACCCCGCCAAGCTTCGCGCCCTGACCGACGCGAGCCTGGCCCAAGTCGTCTCGTATTTCGACGGCTCGCGCGCCCATGCCGGCCATCCTGCGGATCCGTCGGCCGAACCAGGGCCCGACAAGTACGTCGATATTCCGCACCTTGTCCCATTTGCCATCAAAAAAATTTCCCGCGATCCGTACGGCCGCACGGTCCTCAGCCGCTTAAACGGAAAAAATGGAGAGCCCGACCTGCCCCCGGTGCTCATCGAAAACCTCAACGGCCCGGTCGCCGCCTACGACTTCCGCCGCCGCGTCGTCATCGTCGACCAAGAGGCGCTGAGGACCTCGATCGCGAGCTTCTCTCCGCCCAAGGAGGGCGCCGCACTGCGCCAATCCCTGGCCTCGCATGACGCACTGATCGCCTATCTCAAGGCCCATCCCGGCGCCGTCACCGTTTTCTTAGAGCAGAACGACGTCGTCCTCGTCCACGAGCTGGACCACGCCTGGCAGGATCGCCGAGACTCGGTCATGCAGGCGATGGTTCGCGGAGATATTCCCATCGCCCAAATTCTCGAGTACGAGAAAGAGTCGTTCTTGACGAAGAATCTTTACCTGCATTCGAAACTCAAGAACGATCCCGCGTCCGTGCTCGACGACCAGGAGTTGGCGGACTATATCGCGATGATGAACGACCGGCAGACGTGGTGGCGGCAAAAACGCGAGGCCTACCGCCTGCAGCTGCCGGCCTTCGCGCTCGATCTGAGCGAAGTCGCCGTCATACAGAAACGCCGACTCGCCGAGGCGCGTTCGAAAAAAACCTCGACTCCCCAGCAGCGGCGCGACAAGGCGCAAGACGTCTTGGCACTTTCCGGCGGCCGGAAAAATCTCGACGCGCTCGCCGCGGCGCAGAAGCGGCGCCTAGCCGCTCTCGAGTCGACGACCGATCGCTCAGCGTTGGAACGGCACAAGCACCTTGGAATGTATTATCTTAAGGAGGCCCTTGAAGCGACGCGAACGACGGACCGTCTCGTCATGCTTCAAAAAGCGGAAGACTATGCGAAAACCTCCGGAGACCACGCGCTGATCGAGGAAGTCCGCAAGGCCAAGGAAACCTCCAAATGAACCTAAGAACCGCCCTTCCTCTCCTGATCCTTCTGTCGGCCTGCGGGAAGAAAACCGAGACCGCCGTCGAAGCGCCCGCTCAAACGGCGCCCGCCAGCGTCGAGTTCATTGATTACACCCCCCCCGCAGCAACGTTCTCATGCCGCGCGCCCGCGCGCTGGAAGGGTGAGGAAACGACGGACTACGGCCCGGATGAAGTGTCGTTCCTTGGCACAGCCGGCAGCGGTATTTCGATGGAATCGCGTTCGGTGAGCATCTCAATCTCAAAATACCCGAACAAGTCGGACAAGTACGTCGACGCCGAGATCTACGCGAAATCAGGGAAGGAAATCTCCGGCAAGCCCGTCGTCTATGAAAAGAAGATCATCGAGGGCAAGACGGTGGTTCGCTTCTCCCGTGAGCGACCCGCCCACGCCCTGCATTCCAACAAAACGCTGTATCAAATCCGCGAGGATGTCGCACTTATCGTCGTTCCGGGCGGCTTTTTCGAGATCAGCCACTCCGCCCCCGTCGACGCGTACCTAAACACCTTGCCCGTCTTCGAGGAAGTCGTGCGCAGCTTCAAGCCGAAAAGCTGACATGGCCCGGACGCTTCAGGCCTGGTTCGACCGCGCCGACGAGCTCGCGTCCGCCGGACGCTACTTCGACGCGCATGAGGAGCTGGAGGCGGGATGGCTGGCGGCCGCCGGCGACGAGAAAATCCTGCTCCAAGGCCTGATCCAGCTCGCGGCGGGCCTGCACCGCCTGAAGCTCGATCCCAGCAAGACGGACGGCGCGTTCTACCTGTTCGACCATGGACTGGAGAAACTCAATCGGGCGAAGTGTTTGCTGATCCTGGAGACGCTCGCCTCTCTCGAGGCCAAGGTGCGGGAAATTCGGTCGTCAGGAAGGGCTCCGGAGTCGCTGACCTTCGGACTTAAAAGATCAGCCTAACACGGTCCGACCTGTGCAATCGTGAAGCGGCAGCGCCGGATAGCGCGGATAAAAGGGCTCTTTCTCCGCGCGTCCGCACATGAAGATCGCGCTTCCGCTCTTGGTCTTTAGGATCTTGGCGTGGGCGCAATCGAAGCAGTCGCCGACGCGACGCGCCGCCTCAGATCTCTCCGCGTCCAATTAAAGCTTGCGGATTAAAGAGATGACCTTGCCCGCGATGCGGCCCTCGCCGATGGCGAAGGGCTCGTAGCGGGGATTGTCGGGAACGAGCAGCAGGCCCGAAGGCTTGACCTTCAGGCGCTTGACCGTGGCCTCGCCGTCGTCATAGCGCACGACCACGACGTCGTTGCTCGAGGCGGTCTCCTGCCAGCGCACCACCACGGTGTCGCCGGGGTGAAGCGTGGCCTCCATCGAGTCGCCTTTTACCTTTAGAGCGAAGAGCTGGGCGGGATCGCCGCGTTCGGCCACAACGGGCACATGGCCCATCGGTTCGGCGTAGGCGCCGGCGGTCGGCCCGGCCGGAACCAAGCCCAACAGCGGGATCATGGCCACGCGCTCCATGCTCGACACCTGTGCGGCGCGGGAGCGGCCCTTGGCCTCTTCGAGCAGGCCTTTCTCGCGGAGATTATCGAGATGGTACTGGATCGTGTCGGGCGAGCTCACTCCGGCCAGTCGACACAACTCCCGCACGGTGGGCGGGTAGCCGTGATCGGTGGAGAAGCGGCTAACGAGTTCCAGAATCTGCTGCTGACGCGGGGTCAATCCATTCTTTTCCATGCGCCTTATTGTAGTCGAACGCGTGTTCGATGTCAAGAGCCCGCGCGTGTTTTTCTCATGGGGCGCTAAATCAGATCATCGTGGCTGCGGAGGTCACGCAGGAGTGTAACGTTTCGGTAAACATGGGGTCAAAGACCCTTGACAGTCACTGTCGACGGCTTTACCCTCAAGACATGCCCCAGCGAACTCTCGCCGTCTTATTCATGATCGTTCTGACCTTCTCATTACGGACGCAGGCCCGCGCCGCGGCCGAAAAGCCCGCCATCGCGATCAAGATCGAAATCCGCGACGCTTACGCGCGCGGCATCGATTTAAAAACCATCGACTCCGCGGCGCTGCGCGGCCGCTCGGACGCAAAAGCCTCTGAACTTGTCGATCTTTACGAACAGGCGAAATACGTCCAGGCCGGCCGCGCGCCCGACGACAAGCGTGACGTCTATGTCGCTTTCGTGCGCTCCGTCGCGCGCCGTCTGGGAACGCGTTCGGACAAGGCCGTCCAGCTATACGGCGAGCGCCTGAACGGACGAGCGGCCTCGACGCGGGACGCCGCGATCCGCGCGGCCCTGGCCCAGGACATCCGGCGCAACCCCGACATTCCCGAGGCGACCAGGGCGCTCATCGCCAAAAATCTCGCCGACGCCGGCTTGCTGCTCGACGGAAAAACTAGAGACGGAAACACGAGCTTCCCCTTCGCGGGACGCGTCAAAGCCCTGCCCCTTTACTCCGACGCCGTCGGCGATCCGCGCGCCGCGTCTAACTGGAACAAGCTTCTTCCCCGCGTCAATCCTCTTCCGCTGATGATCTTCAACACCCCCACCCCGTCCAATCTGCCGCCCGCCACGAGCTACGCCCTATCCTGGGGCGCGCTGAGTTCTTTCCTCGATTGGGGACGCGGCAAACGCGTGGCCGTCGAGGCTTTCACCAATAGCCTCGCCAGGCGTGCGCGCGGGAAGTGCTACCAAGTCGTCAAACAAGTGCTCATCAACACCGACGTCATGAACGTCCCCAACCCCCAGAGCACCGGCTTGATCGGACTGCGGCCAGACGCGGCCTGGATGTTCAGCGCGGACGTCAAAAAAGATCCCGGAATTCTCAAGAAGCTGGGCTATCGCGAAGTCCAACTGTCTAGAATCGGAAACGATCCCTCCGTCATTCCCGACGGGTCGATGCTGATCTACGGCAAAGGATGCGCCTTCGCGGACAAGTACTCGGGACACGCGGAAATCACCGTGAGCGAGCGCACCTACGCCGAAAAGCGCGCTCGCAACCGCCAATTGCAGCCCATCGCCGTCAATCGCGACGAGATCCGGGTCTGCCACTTCACCTGCACCAAGCGCACCATGCCCTTCCTGCGGACCTACGCTACGGATGGCTGCCTCAAGATGTACGTGCCCGTCAAGTCCTCCTGACGCCCGCGATTGCTATTATAAACGAATGAATCCGCTGCGCCTATTGCGCGACCTGATCTCGTCCCTGCACGGCGGCGCCGACCCGCGGCAGGTGGCCGCCGGCTTCGCTCTGGGCGCCGCGCTTGGCCTAGTTCCCAAGGGGAACTTGTTCGCCGTGTTCTTCCTGCTGCTGTTCTTCGTCTTTCGCCTCAATAAGGGCATAGCCCTCCTCTCCGCGACCCTCTTCACGCCGGTGGGCTACCTCATCGACGGTCCGGCCCACCGCGCCGGTCTGGCCCTGCTCAAGGCGCCGGCTCTTCAAGGGCTGTGGACGACGCTCTACGACCTGCCCATCGTGCCGTTGACGCGCTTCAACAACTCGGTCGTCCTCGGCAATCTCGTCTTCGGCCTCGTTCTTTTTATTCCGCTTTACTTCGTCGCGCTGCACTCGGCGGTCCGCTACAACGCCGCCATCGCGCCCTATGTCGAGCGCCTGAAGATCGTGCAGGTGATCAAGAGCATGGCCTGGTACCGGACCTACCAGAAGTGGTCCGCATGAGCTGGATAAAGAAAGGACCCATGCTCGGCACCCTGGGGGGCCTTATCCTCGTCTGGGCGTTCGTCTTCTTTTTCTTCGATCCGATCCTCAAACGCGCGCTCATCGCCGGCGGCCAGGCCGCGGCCGGCGCGAGGGTCGAGATCGGCTCTTTGCGCTCCAGATGGCTCAAGGGCACCCTCGAGATCCGCCGCGTCGCCGTCGCTGACCGCGAGCTACCCATGAAAAACGTCGTGGAGTTCTCGCGCGCGGCGTTCCAGCTCGACATCTCCGCCGCTTTGCGCGGCAAAGGAGTCGTCCGCCAGGCCGCGCTCGAGGGCCTGCGCCTGGGCACGCCGCGGACGACGAGCGGCGCCCTGCGCAATCCGCCGCCGCCTTCGGCGCTGACCGCCGCCATCCAAAAACAGATCGCTCCCGCCAAGGACGCAGTCTTGGCCAAGGCCGGAGAAGTGAAGTCCAACGCCGTCGCGGAAGTCGACGCCACGAAGCTCGTCGGGCTCAAGAAGCTCGACGAGGCCAAGGCGAAATCCGCGGAGATCGAGAAGCGCTGGTCCGGCAAAGACGGCGAG
>JAYVZL010000067.1:0-15379 GCA_043783505.1 Elusimicrobiota bacterium | reverse complement strand
GAGAAAAAGAGGACAGGTTTGAGTCCGCAGGTGCGCCGAGCTACGCGGCGGGGTTCTCGACGGAGACGGCGGGGGCTATGTCAGGAGTTCTGGATTCCAGGCTCGCACGCCTCAAACGTCAAGACCCCCAGCTATCCCTTCAACTTTAACCGGACAGGAGTGATCACAAACAGCAACTACGCCCACTATATTAAGAACGGGGAGGGTTGTTTTGGAGATGCCTTCCCATACGGGGACGGTGCATGGACACAGCCCGCCAACTTCGGCTCTGCTAGCTTCTTCTTTGTGGAGCAAAACACCTATGAGGCCAACTGCAACGACTTCACGCTCGCCTCTGATGGCTGGTCCGGGCAACGGATGGTCTTCCGTTACAACGATGTGCATTGCACTTTCTTCACCACCCACGGCACGATGCAGCGGCAGCGCGGGGTCCGTGCTATCGAAGTCTACAACAATACCTTCCATCGGGAATCAGGGTTTGGCACCGACGGCCAACAAAATGCCGTTGGGATCGGATCGGGATCGACGCTGATCTACAACAACACCGTCACAGGCCCTTACAAGGCTATCGCGGAATACACGATCAACCGCGCGGGCGCTCCCTACACTGTCTGGGGCCAGTGCAACGGGACGAGCGTGTGGGACGGCAATACCTCACCGGCTGGCTATCCCTGCATCGACCAGCCGGGACGCGGCGCTGGCACCCTCCTCAGTGGCGACCCGTGCTGCATGGTGACGGCCACAGGGACACAGACCTGGCCGAGTCAGGCCGCCGAAGCGTCCTATGTGTGGAACAACACCCTCAATGGGGCGGCCTCCGGTGCCACCACCGGCTATCCGACCTACATCATGCAGGGCCGCGAGTACTTCACCACGCCCATGCCGGGCTATGTGCCCTATACCTACCCTCATCCACTGGTGAGCACATCAAATGCAACTAATCCTCCTCCTTCACCTCCAGCTAACCTTCGTTATAGGTGAGCGGGCATAGTTAGGAAGGATCGCGCAGTTCCAGGCACATCGTCGTGGAGCCGCAGTCGATGACGTCCCCGTCCTTCAGGGGGATGGAGCCGTTGACCTTGGCGCCGTTGACGACCGGGTAGCCCTCGGTGACGGCGACGAGCACGTAGCCCTCCGGCTTGCGGTGCACGGACGCGGCGACCTCCGGAGCGGAGCCGAAAAGACCGGCGCCCTTGATCTGTATTTGCACGCGGTCGGACTTGCCGATATAGGTGGACATCCCCTTGAGCTCGTAGGCCGTCTCGCCCACCGCGCCCTTGAGGATGCGCAGCCAGCCCGTCTTCGCCTTGGCGGCGGACTCGCCCGCGGAGGAGGCGGCCACGAGCGCCTCTTGTTTTTGCGGGCTCAGGACCATCGTGGCATCGGCCGGGACCGACGCGCTCTCGCCGACTTCCGCCTCATTGAGGAACAACAGCGCGTGCTTGGCCAGGCCAATCACGTCGTTGTGGTGCAGGCCCGATTTCTTGATCCTCTTCTCGTTGACGAAAGTGCCGTTGGTGGATTCCAAATCCTCGATGTAATAGCCGCCCCCCTGCATCGTCAGCCTGCAGTGGTGGCCGGAAATGGCCGGGTTATCGATGACGATGTCATTTTCGGCCTTGCGGCCGACGGTCAAGGAGTCCTTGTCCATGGGAAATTCCTTGATGATCGCAGCATTAAACTTCAAAAGCAGCTTCGGCATCGATCTCTCCGTTGCGTGAATCTAACGTCCGAACAGGCGCGACACGAGCTTTGCGACCCCGCGGCCGGCGCCCGGCGCGGGCACGTGCGCGACCACGACGGTGATATTGTCCACGCCGCCGGCGGCGCGAGACTTCGCGATGAGAACGTCGACGATCTTCTGCGGCTCGCGCTCAGCTGCGATCACGGCCGCGACCTCCGCGTCGGTGAGCATCTTCGAGAGGCCGTCGGTGGCGAGCAGGACCACGTCGCCCGGCATCAGCGGGTGATCGGCCACGTCGACCTTCACCTCTTTATCGGCGCCCAAAGCGCGGGTGAGGATGTTCTGCAGGCTGGAACGGGAGGCCTCATCGGCCGTGAGCTGGCCACGCTTGACCTGCTCGCCTACGAGCGAGTGATCCTCGGTCAGCTGTGTGAGCTCGCCGCGCCGCCACAGGTACAGCCGGCTGTCGCCGACGTGGGCGACGCTCATGGATTTCGAGTCGACGAGTGCCGCCACGACAGTCGTTCCCATGCCCGCGTCCTTCGGGAACGCGCGGCCCTTCTCGTAGATCATCGTGTTGGCCGATTTGACAAAAAATTCGAGCTGCCGCCCGCGCGGAGTGAGGCCCGCGGTCCCCTCGGGGACCAGGGCTTTGGCGCCGCCCA
This sequence comes from Elusimicrobiota bacterium, assembly GCA_043783505.1. Taxonomy (GTDB): domain Bacteria; phylum Elusimicrobiota; class Elusimicrobia; order UBA1565; family UBA9628; genus GWA2-66-18. The sequence goes on along the minus strand of JAYVZL010000067.1, from coordinate 13,030 downwards.
GCATCTTGCGGGCGTAGTCTAGGATGGTGCTGGCGACGAGATCGCTGGCGACTTCCCCGGAGTTGTGGCCGCCCATGCCGTCGGCGACCACCAATAGGCCGAGGTCCGGGTCCACGGCCAGATTGTCCTCGTTATTCTTGCGCACACAGCCGGGATCGGTCGCGCCGGCGACCTCGACGCGATCGCGAGTCCTCATGCGGGCTCCTGAGGATGCGCCTTCGGCGGGGGCACGGTCACAGCAGGGCCCACTCCACCTCTTTGCGGCTGCTCGATGCTCAACGTGTTGAAATCAGACGGGCTCGCGGGCATCGGCGCGGGGATCGCCGCGGTCGCGGCCGCCGCGGGAACAGCCGGCTTCGCGGCCGGCGGCTTGCGCAAATCAGTGAGTCCGGGAATCGTGATCTCAGGTCCGATGGAAATGGTCTTGTCTCTCGCCGGCGTCGGCTTCGCGACGGGCGCGGGAGCCGGCGCGGCGGCGACCGTCGCGGCGACGGCGGCCGGGTTCACGACCGCGGGCGCGACGGCGGCCCCGCCCATCCTCACGCCCCGGATCGCCGCCGCGAATTCCGCGCCGCGCTGATAGCGCTGGTCCGGATTCTTCGCCATACCCTTGTCGATCACCGCCTTCAAGGCCGGCGGCAGGTCCGCGCGGATCGACAGGAGATCGGGATGCGGGTCGTTGGCGATCTGGAACAGCAGGGTGCCTATGCCCTCCCCGCCTTTGAACGGCTTTTCTCCGGTGGCGAACTCGAAGAGCGAGACGGCGAGCGAGAAAAGATCGGAGCGGCCGTCCACCTTCTTGCCCGCCACCTGCTCGGGACTCATGTAGGACGGCGTGCCCATGACCGTGCCGGTCGCGGTCTTGGAGGATGAGGTGATGCGCGCGATGCCGAAGTCGGCCACGCGGATGGAGCCGTCCTTGAGGAGCATGATGTTGGCCGGCTTGATGTCGCGGTGGACGATGCCCTGAGCGTGGGCGTAGTCGAGCGCGTCGGCCACGGTCGCGGCATATTCGAGCGCCTTATCGAGGGGGAGCAGCGAGTCTTTTTGGCCGTACTTGACCAAGTCATGGCCGTCGAGCATCTCCATCGCGATGTAGGCGACGTCGTTCTCGTCGCCGGCATCGAAGATGCGCACGATGTTGGGATGGTTGAGCGTGCCGGCCGACTCGGCCTCGCGGAAGAAGCGCTCCTTGATCTGCTTGGTCGACTCGCCGTCGGAGCCTTCCTCGAGCATCATGGTCTTGATGGCCACCATGCGGTTGATCTTGGGGTCGCGGCCCAAGTACACCACGCCCATAGCACCCCGGCCAAGCTCCTTGTCGATCTCATAGCGGCCGAGCGTGGGCTTAGTTGCCCCCCCCGTGAGCATGACCGTGCCCTCTTTCTTGCCTCCGACGCCGCCGAACACCGCGCCCTCGGAAGCGGCCTTGAGCATCTTGGTCTTGGAATCGATGTCCTTGTATTTCGGGTCCTTCTCCGCGATATGGTCGAAAACGGCCGCGGCCTTGGAGAACTGCCGCTTGCGCTCGAAGTCCAGGGCCAGGTTGTAGAGCGTCTCCTTAAGATTGTCGTCGAGCGGGCACAAGCGGAACTTCTCGAAGGCGATGTCGAGCATGCCCTGTCCCTGAAAGGACAGGCCCAGCATCTTGTTCGTCTCGATGGCGGAAGCCTCGACGAGTTCCTTGCCTTTCTCGGTGACGAGGAAGCTCTTCGAGATGATCACCAAGTAGCCGACCAGCAGCAGCACCGCGGGATAGGCGACCTTTACCCACTGCCCGTTCATGAAAAGATACGTTCCCGCGCCCGCCAGGGCGAAGGCGAAGACGATGCTGACGACCAGACCCCATAGAGCCTTCAGGCGCGGCAAGATCAGCATGATGAACAAACCCATGCCCGCCAACAAGCCCAACTCCGCCTGCTCCGCCCACGGCGGTCGGGTCAGGAACTTCTGATGGAGGATGTTCTCGATGACGTTGGCCACGGCTTCCATCGAGGGAAAACTTGGGGCGACGGGCGTGACGTAGAGAGTGGCGATGCCCAGCGCCGTGGGGCCGATGATCACGATCTTGTCCTTAAACAGAGCCGCGTCGACTTTGTCGGCCATCACGTTCGCGTAAGACACGACGCGGATCGTGTCCTGCGGGCCGTTGTAGGTCACGGTCATCATGTTGTCGCCGTCGAGCGGCACGCGAAGCTTGCCCAGAGTCAGCGCTCGCCCCGACTCGAACTTGAGGTCCTCGGTTTTGAGCCCGAGATAGGCCATGGTCAGACGCACCGCGTAAGAGGGATAGAGCTCGCCGCCGTACTTCACCACCGGAGCCTCGCGGCGCAGAACGCCGTCGCTTTCTGGGTATAAGTTCGCATGGCCCAAGCCCGCGGCCGCCTCGGAAAAGGCAAGGATCGGATGCGTGATCTTTGCTTCCTCTTGGATGAACGCGATGAGGCTGGGCGCCTTGATCGCCGAGCTCGACACCGCGGGCGGCGCGGCCTCGACCTTGCCGCCGACCGTGCCGGGCGTGAAGAACATCGGCAGCACCACGTTGCCGGCGGCCTGAAGCGAGGCCAAGAGCGTCTTGTCTGAATCGAGGATCACCGCCGACGAGGAGAACTCGAGAGCGAAATCCACGCCCTTCTGGGATATCTTCTTGCCGCCGACGAGCTCCTGGTACTTTTCGGAGAGTCGCCGGACCTCGAGCAGGCCTTGGTTCTGCTCCGGCTCCGAGAACAGGATGTTGAGCCCGATAACCTTGGGCCCCGCGGCTTTGAGTTTATCGACGACCGCGGCCATGCGCGTGCGCGGCCAGGGCCACCGCCCGATCTGCGCGATCGAGTCGTCGTCGATGGCGACCAGGACGATCTCGGGCGGCGGATTCAGGTTCTGGCGCAGCTTCGCGCGCAGGTCATAGGCCTTGAACTCGACGCTCTCCAGCAACGGCAGGCGGAAATAATAGCTGCCCATGACGAACAGGGTCAGAACAAGCCCCATTGTAGCGTCGAGAAAATAGCCTTTTTTCTTCATTAATTGAGATGGATTTACACAGTCGGCGAGCCGCGCAGAGTGTAGCCGACTCCCCCAGCGCTGTCAACCCCCAGAATAGTCGCCCAGGGATCGCGTCGACTATCCTTGAAGGGTAGTTATTTCGGGGCGCGGCCGAGCAGCTTCCAGCCGAACGGGAGCAGGCCGGCGGAGACGGCGGCCTTGATCAGGTCGCCAGGCACGAAGGGCCAAAGTCCCTGGATCAGAAGCGTTTGCGCGGGCACGAAGCGCGACAGGCCGATCAAGCCCAGCGCGAAGATCGGAAGGCTGCCGATGAGCATCATGGCGAAAGCCTTCAGCGGCGTACGGTCCCAGCCGCGCTCGGCCAAGAGGCCGGCGAGAAAAGCGCCGACCGGGAAGCCCGCGAGATATCCACCCGTGGGCCCAAGAAGATGGACGACGCCGGTGGAGCCGCCGGAAAATACGGGCAGCCCCGAGAAACCTTCGAGCAAGTATACGGCCACAGCGGCCGCGCCGCGGCGAGAACCAAGCAACGCCCCGGCGTACAGCACGCCGAGAGTTCCGCCGCTCAACGGCACCGGAGTAAACGGCAAGCGAATGTCAATCTGGGCGCAAACCGCGACAAAAAGACTCGCGACGACGACGGCCGCCGCGTCATGCGCGAGCCCCGTCGAGGGCAGAACCGCTTCGGCGAACGTGGGGAAGGATTGGGCATGGGATTTCATTGAGTGGCGACCTCCTTTATTTGGACGAGGGGCAGACGCACGACGAACTGGGCGCCGCCGTTCTTGGCGGGCTGGACCCAGATCTCCCCCTTGTGCAGCTTGACGATCTTGGCGCAAATGGATAGGCCCAGTCCGAAGCCCGCGTGCTGGATTCCGGAGTCGAGCTGACGGAACTTCTCAAAAATGGCCGTGCGCTGGGCTTCCGGTATTCCGGGGCCCGTGTCGGTGACGGAAAGTTCGATGCGGTCGGTACCCGCGGCCGAGGCTTCGACGATGACCATTCCGCCCTTGGGCGTGAACTTGATCGCGTTAGAGACGAGGTTGTGCATCAAGCGATCGACAAGCCTCTCATCTCCCGTGAACTGAGGCGGGGCGCTGCCGGCCACTCGCGTCTCGATCCTGACGCCCCGCTCCTCGGCCATGGGCATAAAAAGGCGCGTCGCCCGTTGCAGCAGCGCCGGCGGGTCGATAGAGTGCGCTTCGAGCTTAAGCTGGCCGCTTTCCATGCGGGCGGAGTCGAGCGCGTCCTTGACCAGCGCGGTCAAGCGCTCGCAGGAGTGGTCGATAGCCTCGATCCACGTGCGCTGACGCTCGTCGGGCTCGATCGATTTTTTGAGCAGGCGCAGATAACCCTGGACCGCGAACAGCGGCGCGCGCAGGTCGTGCGCCGCGGCCTGGAAAAACTCTTCTTTCATCAGCTCCAGGCGATGCTCGGCGGTATGGTCGCGCAGGAGGATGAGTACGCCGAAGTCGCCGCTCACCGGGTCGGTGAACATGGAGACCCCGGTCCGGTAGCTTCGCGGCGGCGCGCCCTCCGGGCCGGCTATCTCCATGAGCCCGCCCGACGTGTGGGCCTTGAGCACGTCCTGCACGCGCAGCCGCCAGCGCGACGCGTCGCGCGGCTGGAACAGGCCTTTGCCCCCCGGCAAAAGATCCTCGGGCGTCGCGGCGAACAGGGGCATGGCCGCGGCGTTGAGGAACATGACCTCGCCGCGCATATTCGTGATGACCAAAGAATCCGGGATGCGCTCGACCAGCGTCTCAAGGCGCGCTCGCTCGCGGGCCAGCCCCGCGTTGGCTTCCGCGAGCGCGCGGCGCATGTCGTCCTGCGCCTTTGAGAATTGCCCCGCCAAGCCCCGCCAACCCCTCAGGCGCCCCTCGTCGAGCGGCGTGGAAAGGTCGCCGCGCGTCCAGCGTTCCAGGCCGCGCTCGAGCTCGCGCAAAGGTGCTGCGAACCAACGCCACGCCAAATAGGCCGCCGCCTGGGAAAAGCCCAGGGCCACCAAAGCCAACAAAGCCCCCGTCCAGGACAAGCGTCCCGGGTGCGTGCCGATCCACCAGCCCGCCAAACCCGTCGGGATGGCGCCGGCGGCGAACATGATCCAGGAAGCGCGGCTGAATAAATCCACGTGGCCGATCCTATCAAATCCCGCGCGCTGATTTGACGCCCGACGCCGGATGTGTGAGAATCCCTCTGTGGAGCCCGAAGATCCCGTCAAGCTCGCCGACTATCTCCAGCGCCTGCTGGCGGGCCTCGATCAGACCTGCGAAAGCTTGAAATTCGAGATCCCCTATTACAAGCCCGACGACATCCAGGGCCATTACGCCAAGAAGTTCCTGGCCTCGGTCCAAGAACAGGCCGCCGCCACGCGCAAGCGCCTCGAGGACCTCAAAGCCTCCCTGCCGCCCGCCAAAAGACCCGAAGGCCAGTAGGCCCGCCGCCGTCGTATCCGCTCCACATTAAAGTTGCGCGGCTCTCATACCCAAGCCCGCGGCGCGCGCGATACCATTGGGCCATGAGCGATCATCGAAAATGGCTCGTGCTTCCCGCCGTCCTGTTGTTGGTCGGCGCCGCCGGCCGCCATGCTTCCGCCTATTGGCCGGACACCATCGCCAGAGGCGTCATCAAGCGCTGGGCCGCACACTCGGCGATGACGGGACGGATGCTCCTGGATAAATACGGGCTTCCAGATGACGTGACGCCCTTTCGCATGACGTGGAACAATAAAGGTCCCTGGAAGAAGACGATCGTCTCAAACCAAAAGCAAGTTTATCGCTCGCTCGACGATTTCAACGTCCTCGAGCAGACGGTGGACTACTCGGTGCCCTTCGATCAGGCCGCGGAACTCTTGGCCTTTCGCAAAGGACTGGTGGTAGATCTGGAACATGACGAGTTGACCAGCCGGGGCGACCGGGAAGAGGTCAACTTCCTGACTTTAAACCTCGTCGACGACATGCTCCACGGACGCAAGACGATCGCGCAGGCGCGATCGTCCTTCGACGAGCTCATCGCGTTCGAGGCGGCCGGAAAAAGCTCACCTTACCTGACCCAGCTTCTCTGGAAAAACTCAGCGCGCTGAGACTTTGTCACCGAGGCCGAACACCGGAACGGGCGGCTGCTTCGCCGCGGCTTCCTGTTCGGCTTTCAGAATAGCCTCTCGGGCGGTCTTACCCGTAAACCGATCGTAGATGTTCAGCGCATTGACCATCAGGGTAATCGGACTATCATGAAGGCCGCCCTGCCCCAGAGCCTTGACCGGCGAGACTCCCGACGACATGCCGGTGTTTTGAGTGACCGCGCCGAAGATCGGGAAGTTGATCCCCACGTACGGCTTTTCTTGAGGCCCGAAATCCACGGCGGTGCCGATCCCATAGGTGAAGGAGTCGGGGCTAAACGGAGCGCCGGAGCCCTGCACCCCCGCCCCGATTAAGCCGTAGAGAGTCGCCCAATCGCGGAATCCGTAAATTTTCGCCGAAGCCGTTGCGGAGGCATACCAGCTTCGATTCGGCGCGTCGGGAATCTGATTGGCGCGAATGACGCTGGGAACATTCGAGGTTAAGGTCTTCACGAACTCCAATGTGATCTTGTAGTTCTTATCGAAAATCGGCCGCAAGCGCACGCCAACGCCGAGCTCGTTGAGCCCCTTGTTGAGGCCGTCCTCGTGCAGTCCCTTGACCTCCAGAGCCAGGCCACTCGTGAGGTTGTAGGCCAAGGTCCCAGCCAAGCCCATCGCCGACCCGTTATTGCCCATAATGTCGTAGGCCGACGCGGACAGCTCATAGGGCCCCTTGTCGATCTGGACGTTGACGCCATGAACCATGGTGCGGCTCTGAGCTTCATCTCCGTTGCGATACACCGGCGTCCCGGCGCCGCCGGACCGGTACAACTGATGGAACGTTTCGATTTTCTTGACGACAAACGGTCCGTTCTGGACGCGCGGAAGCGACGGGGTCTTTTCGCATTGGTCCACCCCGCGCTCGAAGGGAATTTCGATGAATGCCATGGTGGAGGTAACATCTTTCAGCGGCTTGCCGCTGTTGTCGCGGTAACCTCGCTTCTCTGAGGAAAAGTCGGTGCCGTAGCTGGACACGATGCCGACAATGACCCGGCAGTCGAAAAGGAACTTCACGCCGGCGTAAAACATCCCTGACTCAGGATCGTCCAGGACGACCGTGGAACCGCCCAGCTTCGCTCCTGCGACGGCCTTCGTCTTATTGATATGAAGCGTCTTGCTCAATATATCGAGCAGCGGGAAGTCGTCAGGCACGAGGCGCGTAAGGTCGGTCTCCAAGTCAAGGGAAAGAATGTAGCCGAGATCCAGGTGGTTAGGATCATTATTCGGTTTTAGCTGCTGAACTCGCGGCCAATCGGGATGCGCCGCGTTGAACGCTCCGATCACCGGGCCCTCGAAAGGCACGTTGCTTGGCTTAAAAAGCTCGTAGCCCCACGACACTTTATTGTTCCGATCATCGATGATCTTGTGCTTGATGCCGACGGACCTCGCGTTGATTTCGCTGCCGCCCGGATAGTTCTCATTGCGGTAGCGAGCGAACACTTCGAGGTCCTTTAACTTCGCTCCGAAAGTGAGCACCTGGCCCTTCACATTGCCCGTGCCATAAAATTCATAATGCTCAATGTCGGTGAAGATCTTATCCGTCACCACGTTCCTTCCAAAAAACGGCACTAACGGCAGCACTCGCGCCGATACGGCCAATCCACCCATCGGGCTCGACGTCGGGCTCCCGTCGGTGATGGGATTCTTATAGAGATTGCCGGCTCCCGCGAAACCCTTGATGTTGAATTTTTCCCACGAATCCTTGAACCGCTGCACCATCATCGGCCCCACGCCAGTGCTGGCGGCCGCTGCCGCCGCCGCGGCCAAAGTCTCGCCTTTTTGATCGTCCATGATCGCGCTGACGGCGTTGTAAGCCGCGGGAATCGCGGCCTTTTGCGCCTCATTGAGAAGGCCGAGGAAGCGCTGCTGCCGCATCTCGTCGGTGACGTTGGTGCCCATTCGCGCGGCCGAGTCCATCTCCCGGCGCGCCGTGTCCTCGGCCTTGGCCATCGCGGCCAGATGCTGGGGGTTCTCGAGATACTTGACCAATCCCTGATGAAAGGTGAAGACCCGCCCTTGTGAGTCGTATTTCACCGGGATCAGTCCCGGACGGACGGGGCCATCCACGAACGCCACGCTTGAACCCGGGAAGGCGGTTTTCACGTTCGCGATAAAAGCCTTTTTGGACTCCGCGCCGTCGAAGGCGACCGGCGAGCCGATAATCTTTTCTACCGACGCGCCGGGCTTGGAAACTTTAAGGCCGTCGAGTGCCGCCTCCGCCTTGTAGCGCAGGGCTGCCTCGATACGCTGCAGTGTTCCTTTATAAGCTTCTTCGTCGCTCCATGGACCGCGCACTGTCTGGAATATCGAGTTCATCGCGGCGAGCTCTTCGGAATTGCCGATGTAGTCGGCATGCCCATCAAGAAAGGCCGTCACGGCGCGCTGGGTATTCGTCCAATCGCCCCCGCGGGCGTATCTCTGCGCCTGCTCAAGCGTCAGCGCCTCTTTTAAAGTCGGCTTGGAAAAAGCGGAACCGGCCCCCATCAGGACGGCGACGACGCACAAAATATTTCGAAATCGAAGGGGGGGTTTCATGGATAGTATTATGGAAAAGCCCCGCCATAGGCCCTAGGGTCCTTAGGCCCAAGTTGACAAGGTCTTTCGGCCCATGAGACCGCAGGCCTATCCCCCCTTGTGGAATTCCCCTCGAGGACTCATAATCACCTCATGACAAGGTCCTTGCCGCTCGCCGCCATTTTGCTTTTATCCCCCGCGCTGGTGCGCGCCATGCCGGCATGCCCCTCTGCTTGGTTTTCCCCCAGTCCGGATCCGAAAGCGGTTTGGCCGGACGTTTGGCCGGATTTGGAACCTGTCAAAAACGCCGCCTCTTCGGACAAACCCGTAAAACCAGTCACCCCCCAAGTCCTATACGAAGTGTCCCGCGCGCTTTACGAGAACTGTCCCCGAAAAGAGGACAACTACGCGCTCCTGCAAAGGGCCGCGAGCAGGTTTCTAGAGGCCACCATTGGCGACTCCAAATACGCGGCGGAGCGTCAAGAATGCTATTTCTGGCTGGGCATGGCCCACGCGCTTCAAGCCGAGCATTTCGCTCGTCAAGAAATCACTTGGGATGAAAAGCCCGCGCACGCTCGTTCCGCTCTTTTGAATTTTATCGAGTTGACCGACGAGAATTTAAGGAGCCGAGCCGCGGAGCAAGTCCGCGCCCTGCGCCTAAGAAGCGCCCAACGGCTCGCTTTCCTCGCGAATCGCGTCCAGGTGATGGCCGGCAACCTCGATGAGCCGGGCTGGAACGGCGCCAGCCAAAGGGTGAAATGCTTGCTCAACACCTATCCTGACACCACCGGCGACAAGACCGTTCGGAAATATCTGAAAGATCTCAACGAGCAAGCGCACGATTTCATCCACGACTACGAGTCCGTGCCCCGTTACGATCTCGCGGGCATGAGGATATTGACCGCCGAACTCGAAAAGGCAATGGCGTCGCCCGCCGCGCCGGATAACCACTGGCCGACGAAAGAGGATATCGATCCCGCGGATCCCAACGATCCCCACAACTGCCACCTTCGCCCTTCCCCCATTCCCGGCCCGGAGAAATTCGACTTCGACTTCTCAAAGAAAGGTAAGGAAAGCAGGATGATCGAGCTCAAGGCGCGCCAGCGCAAGGAGTTCGAGGAGAACGCCCAAAAAAACGCCGCAGCTCTCCTCGGCACCGAGCTTCCCTGATCGCTCAGCGCACCGCGGGCTCCGCGGGGGCGATCTCGACTCTTAGCGCGCCGCCATCGCCCGCGGCGTAGCGCACGCCCAGCAGGCGCGCCAACGTCGGCGCGATGTCCAGAGGAGAGGACGCCGCCTCCGAGCGCGCGGCGCGGATGCCGCGCCCCCAGAAGACGAGCGGCACGCGCGCATCGTAGCTCCAAGAGGTTCCGTGGCTGGTGCCGGTCGGATGATCGTGGAGCAGGATGTTCTCGCCAAGCAGGACCATAAGATCTCCGGCCCGGTCCTCGCGCACGGAACGGCGCAGGACGGCGTTGAGCGGATCGGAATCGTCCAGCAATGAAATCTCCCCGGTCACGAGCACCCGGCTGATCCCATCTATTTTGCCCAAGGCCTGGGCCGCCTCTCGCCGCAGGGCGAGCCAGTCGAGTCCGCGTTTGGCCGCGAGCGCGCGGTTGAGATAAAGATGAGGGACCCCGCTGAACACGATCCATTTCTGGTCCGCCGCCGGCCATCGCGCCTGCAGGGCGGCTTCCATCGCGGCCGCGAGATCGCGGTGCGAGATCCTCTTGACCCCCAGTCGTTTTCCGGACGCGTCCTCCGGCGAGGGGATCGCGCCGTGGTCGGCAGTAAGGGCCAGAGCCAGGCTCCCCGATGATGCCGCTTCCCATTCATGCATCATGCGTCCGAGGATGGCGTCCAAGGCGCGCAGCTGCGAGACCATCTGAGGAGCCTCGGTCCCATAGGCATGCCCCACCAGATCGGTCGCCGAGAAGCTGACCAGGAGAAGGTCCGTGGACGGCCCGCGTCCGAGTCTCTCGCGCCGCGTCAACTCGGAGATCAGCCGCGCGGTCGCCTCGTCGATCGCCGAAATGGCCGGGGACTGATCTGAGTCTCCGCGCGACAACAGCCCTGACTTGATCAGCTCCGCGTTGAACGCATCGAGCCATTCCGGCCGGCGATAATAGGTTGAGGTCGTGAACACGCCCCGTGACTTGTCGAGCCAAAGAACCAAATCCGGCCGGCGTCCGCCCAGAAGCACCGCCGAGCGATCCTTTCCCGCCACCGCGAACACGCGCGCCCGAATATCCTGCGACTTCAAGGCGTCGGCCAAGGTCGGCCCCGACAGACGTCCGGGACCAACGACATAAGGATCGTCGGCGACACAGTAGACCTGAGCGCCGGCCGCGCGATCGAACCAATCGTTGGCCACGATGCCATGGGTCGCGGGCGCGCGGCCCGTCGAGATCGCGGCATGACCCGGACCCGTCTCGGTCGGAACGTGCAGGTGCCGGGCCTCCGTGAAAACGGCCCCCTCGGCGGCAAGGCGCTTGAAGCCGCCGTTGAAGGCAGGATCGCGCTCCAAATAATCGGAACGCATCTGATCCATGACCACCACCACGCCAAGGCGCGGACGATCCGATTCCGCCGCGCGCGTCCCGCCCATCGCGAACACGATGAGCGTCGCCGCTATAACTATTCTTATCATCGCCGAGTCTCCGATGCGATCTGCGCAAAAAAGGGAATGGGCCGTGCAGGATTCGAACCTGCGACCTTAGTCGTGTAAGGACTCTGCTCTACCGCTGAGCTAACGGCCCGTATCTATCCGTCTCACCTCGCTTATCGTTTCCGCGCTGAAGCGCGAGAGTTCCTCGTCACTGATTAGACCTTGCGAAAAGAGCGACTTCAGCCGTGACAGCGCGGTCTCACGGGGCATGTCGTCAAAGGCTTTGGCGATCTCGACGTTTACGTTCTCAATTAACGAACGTGCTTTCAGAAATCGCTGGTGATTCGTTTCAGGGCCCGGATCGCACTGCTCGGCTACTTTTTGGAGAATGTGCGCGCAAAGCCGGTCAAGGACAAGGGGCTTCAATTCTTTGAGGAGCTTCCAATCTGACTCGCTAATGTCGTTCATGATGTTCATTCGGGATGTCTAACCTATGTCTAAGTTTAACAGGTTCACGGCGCCTTGGCGAGGGGCGGCGCGACGACCCCAGGACTCCGTCGACCGCGGCCGCCATCTTCGGTGCGAAAAACAGCGCGGTCGCGGCGCAGGCAAGATTCAAAGCGACAAACGCGGCCGGTCCGGCGTATGGCCGCAAAGCGATCGAAAAAAGAAGCCCCAGCGAGGACAGCAGCGCCGTCCGTCTGGCTAAGCCCCGGGAATGGGCGAAGAGATGAAAGCTCCACAACAAGACGCCGCACGCGGGCACTCCCGCGCGAGCGCTCACGGCGCGTCCAGTTCCTGCCGCCATTGCGTGGTGCTGATGTTCACCTTGGGCACCGCGTCCCGGATATCCGCCGGAACGGAGCTGATTTCATACGATATCCACGCGCACGGGAGAATGCCGATGGGCAAGGGACGGCTTGAGGCGTTTAGCGACGGGGTGATCGCGATCATCCTCACGATCATGGTCCTGGAATTGAGGGCGCCTCACGGCGTCGAGCCGGCCGCGCTGCGTCCGCTGCTCCCCGTCTTCATGAGCTACGTGCTGAGCTTCATCTACATCGGGATTTACTGGAACAACCATCATCACATGCTGCACGCCGCGAGCAAGGTCAACGGACGCATCCTGTGGTCCAACCTGCACCTGCTGTTCTGGCTATCGCTGGTCCCCTTCGTCACGGCCTGGATGGGAGAGAATCACTTCAAGGCCGTGCCCGTAGCCTTGTATGGGGCAGTGCTGCTGATGGCCGGCTGCGCCTACTACGTCCTCGCACGCCAACTGGCCGCGCACCACGGCAAAGGGTCAACGCTGGCGGTCGCGCTGGGGAAGGACTACAAGGGGCTGGCCTCGATCGCCCTCTACGCGCTGGCGATCGGCTTGGCGTTCGTCAATCCCTGGATCGCCTGCGCGCTGTACGTCGCGGTCGCCGGCCTCTGGTTCGTTCCCGACCGGCGGATCGAAGACGCTCTTTAACCGCATATATAAAAGCAACCCCCCTCGCCGCGAACGGCGAAGGGGGTCTTTCAGGCGGTGTTCGTCAGCTGATTAGAGCTTGCGAACGTTGCCGGCGCGGGGTCCCTTGTCGGACTGCTCCACGTCGAACTCCACGGCCTGGTTCTCGGCCAAAGTCTTGAAGCCATCGCCCATGATGGACGAGTGGTGAACGAACAGGTCCTTAGACCCGTCGTCCGGCGTGATGAATCCGAAGCCCTTCTGATCGTTGAACCACTTCACTTTTCCGGTAGCCATTGTCTGTATGTCCTCTTGTGTTTACGTCTCGCTCACG
>JAYVZL010000066.1:0-6557 GCA_043783505.1 Elusimicrobiota bacterium | reverse complement strand
GGTCGCCGTCGACGGCGCGCTGTGCGAGCGCGCGGGCGCTTTGTGCGTGGTGGCCGATGAGATCGGGGCCGACGTCCCGGAAGCTTTGCGCGAGGCGGCCCGTGCCGCGATCGAGGCGCAGAAGCCGCGCCTCATCGAGGTCGATCTCACCGAAGACGACGCGATTTTCAGCCTCGGGGGCCAGGCCGGGCGAGCCGAGGTCTGGATCGAGCCCATCACCGGCGAGTTGCGCGATCGCCTGCGCGAGGCGCGCGAGACGCTTCTGCGCGGCGAAGGGCTTGTCATCGAGCTGACGTTGACCGGGGACGACGCGGGACAGCGCCGGCACTTTCCTCCCGATCATCCCGGGGCCAGGGCCTGCTACCGGCAAGGCGAGCCGGAGCTGGAAGAGGAGGCCGCGCGCGGCGGCGTGCGCCGCCTTCTGCGCCTGCCCTTGATCCCGATGGGCAAAGCGCTCATTATGGGTTCCGGGGAAGACGGGCGCCGCCTGGCCGAACTGCTCGACGGGCTCGGCTTCGTCGTCACCGTGGCCGATCATCGGCCGGGGCGTCTGCACGGGCCGGGCTGGGATCGCGCGCGCTGGCAGCTCGTCGAGGGCGGCTGGGAGGCGGCGCGAACGGCTTGCCATCCGGACCTCGACACTTATGTGGTCGTCGCCACGCATAGCCACTCGGCCGATCTGCGCGCGCTCAAGGGCGCGATCCCGAGCCCGGCGCGCTACGTGGGTTTGGTGGGAGCCATGGGACGCGCGGCCAAATTATTAGGAGAACTTCGCGAGCACGGCGTGGAGCCGCGCTCCGGCGCCTTCTCCGCTCCCGCCGGCCTCGACGTGGGCGCGGAGACCGCCGAGGAAGTCGCACTCGCGGTCACCGCCGAGATCTTGGCGGTGCGCGCCGAGCGCAAGGGCGGACGTCCCGCGCGGGCGCGCGCGGCGGGCTCGGCTCCGGCGGCTCGCAAGGGCGGTGTGAAGGTCTGCGGGCTCGTGCTCGCGGCCGGTCGCGGAAAACGCTTCGCGGGGAGCTCCAAATTGTTGGCCGCCGTCGACGGGCGACCTGTGTTGAGGCACGTCGTCGAGTCGGCGTTGTCCACGCGCTTAGACCCGGTCATCGTCGTGCTCGGCTTCGGCGCGGAGGCCGGCCTCAAAGCGATCGAAGGCATCGACGATCCGCGCCTGCGCGTGGTCTTCAACCCGGCGTGGTCGACGGGCAAGGCCTCGTCTTTTGAAGTCGGCTTGCGCGAGGTCCCGGCGGACGCGCCCGGCGTCGTGACGCTTTTAGGAGACATGCCGCGCGTGCCGGCCTGGCTCGTGGAGCGCGTGCTGGCCGAGTTCGAGCTGTCGGGTGGGCTCACGTTCCCGATCTATCCCGGCCCGGAAGGTCCGGTGAAAGGACAGCCCACCGCCTACCCGCGCGAGCTGTTCGGCGAGGTCGGCCGCCTCATCGGCGACGACACCGCCATGGCCGCTGTCCGCCGTCACTGGGGCGAGGCCGTGAAGATCCCGCTCGACGACGCCTACACCCAGGCCGACATCGACACTGCCGAGGATTTAGAACTGCTTAAGGTGAAGCCGGAGTCTCAGGGCCGGCTGCTCTAGATCAATCAAGCCAGCGGAAAGAAAGGACGTCGCCGCGTTTGACGAGCGCGACCCCGATAGGCGCGATGGCCAGCGCGTTGGCTTGAGACGCCGCGGCGAGCATCGCCGAACTTTGCGGCCGGATGATCTTGAGCTTGTAGCCGCCGGATGCCTTTTGCGCCCGGCAAAACAGCTGCTGCTGACGATCCTTTGGTTTGGGAAAGTCGTTGGCCGCTTTTCCCGTGAGATAATAGGACCGTCTCTGGGCGCGGCCGGCAAGTTTATCGAGCGCCGGGCGCACGAACTCTTCGAGGCAGACTAAAACGGAAAGTGGGTTTCCCGGTAGGCCGAAAACGACCTTCGCGACGGTTCCCGACTTTTCGTAAATGCCGAAGAGAAGCGGTTTGCCCGGCTTAACGGCGACTCTCCAGAAGATTTCCCGGACGCCCAATTGCGGGAATAGAGATTTAATGTAATCGAAGTCGCCCACCGACACCCCGCCCGTGGTCACGACCACGTCGGCCTTCGATAATGCCTTTCTGAGCGCCGCGCTGATGGTTTTGGGATCGTCTTTGACGATGCCAAGGTCGACGGACGGTATGTTCCAACGCGATAGCGCGGCGAGAATCGCTGGACCGTTGGAATTTCGGATTCGGCCATACGACAATTCTTTGGAAGCGCCCGTCAATTCATCGCCCGTCGTCAAAACGGCGACTCTGGGCCGTCGAAACACGGGAATGTCCGTGATCCCTTGCGCTGCCAATAAGGCGATCTCGTAAGGGCGCAGCTCAGTTCCTTTTTTAAGAAGGGGCTGCCCGGCTTTTATGTCATCGCCCTTGAAGCGGATATAATCGCCGACTTCGCTTCCCATAGAGAACTTTATCCGGCCGGTAGCGCCCGGCGTCGTCGATTCCTGCATCACCACGCTGTCAGCACCCGGAGGCAGCGGCGCACCCGTCATGATCCTCGCCGCTTCGCCGGAACGAAGCGCTGTCCGTTTCGAAGCGCCGGCGCGGATCGTCGCGCGGACCGAAAGCTCGATGGGCGTCTTTTTAGACGCGCCCTTGAGATCTGCGGCGCGCACCGCGTAGCCGTCCATGGCGGAATTGTCGAAGGACGCAAGAGAGTCCCGCGCCTTGAGGTCTTTGGCAAGGACGCGTCCAACGGCGGCAGAAAGTCCGACTGTCTCCCAGCCCATAATGGACGTATGCTTCAAAATTAAACTCAGAGCTTTTTTCGGTGTGATCATTGGAATCGTTTGAGCTTATGCATCGTAATTAATTGTCTCTAATGTCCAGCGGCGGGTCTCATCGCCCAAGTCCCAGTCGAAAGCGTCGCCGGCCTTAAGCCCCATCAGGGCGCCGGCCAAAGGCGCGGGCCAGGGGATCAGGTTCCAATTCTCGTCGCGGCCCTCGGCTTCGTCTTCTCCGACGATGCGGAGCTTGAAGGGGCGGCCGCTGTCGGCGCGCAAGGCCACGGCGGCGCCAAAGCGCGTCTGGTCTTTGGGCTGATGGGACGGATCGACGCGAATCGCGCTGTCCAGGCGCGCGCGGACGTAGCGCAGATCGCGTTCGAGCTCGCGCTTGCGCCGTCGGCGCGCGGAGTCGTCTTGAGCACCCGCAAACGACTTCAGTTCAACGCCGAGACGGGCCTCTTCGGCTTCCAGCAGGAGCGCTCCGCGCGGGGTCACGTAGTTGGGATGGGGTGAAACCGGCCGTTCGGGGAGGCTTTCGTCCGGCTCGGGCGCGTCTTCCTTGACGAAGGCGCGGCTCATGGGTCAGGCGCGGGCGGCGATCTTGACGCAGGCCTCTTCGAGGGTCAGGGCCTGCTCGTCGCCGGTCGCCATGGCCTTGACCTGCACGACGCCGCGCGCGGCTTCATCGGGGCCGATCACGACGACATACGCGGCCTTTTTCTGGTCGGCATATTTGAACTGCGCCTTGAGCTTGCCGTTTCCCGGATAAACATCGGCGGACAAGCCTTTGGCGCGCAGCGCCGCGCCGACTTCGATGGCGCGGCCGCGCAATTCGTCGGAGAACACGGTCACGACCGCGTCTGGAGCCGGAGCATTGACGGCTTTGCCCATCTCTTCCAAGATGAGCATCAAGCGCTCGAAGCCGATGGAGCCGCCGCAGGCGGGGGTGCTTTGCCCGCCGAACTTCTCGGTGAGCCTGTCGTAGCGGCCGCCGCCGCCGAGTGAGCCCGACAGCGACGGGTGGCGGAACTCGAACACCGGGCCGGTGTAATAGCCCATGCCGCGCATAAGATTGGGCGTGAGCGCTATGACGGCGTCGGGGCGCAGAGCCTTGAGCGCATGCGCGATCTTGTCCAAGCCCGCGTGCTCGTCTTTTCCGATCGCCGCGAACTCAGCGCCCGGCGCGTGCGTCATGATCGTCTTGGCCAGCGCGGCGGCGGCTTGAGGCCCGACCGCGAGCTCGAGTTCGGCGGCGACCTTGGCCGGCTCCATCTTGTCGAGCTTGTCGATGATCACGCAGGCCGCGCCCCGCTTGTCCTCGGGCACTCCCGCGGCGGCCAGCGCCAGATCGACGAGGCGGCGGTCATTGAGGTTGACGGTGACGCCGTGCAGACCGAGTTGGTCGAAGACGGTCAGGATCGCGGCGATGACCTCGACCTCGGCGCCCCAGGAGTCGGAGCCGATGACGTCCACATCGCATTGCGTGAACTCGCGGTAGCGTCCCTTTTGGGCGCGCTCGGCGCGCCATACGGGGCCCATGTGGAAGGCTTTGAACGGATGCGGCAGCTGCGAGCCGTGCTTGGAGTACCAGCGGGCCAACGGCAAGGTCAGGTCGAAGCGCAGTCCCATGTCGGCCAAGTCCGTCTTCTCGGCCTGGGCGCGCTCCAAGGCCTCGCCGCGCTTGAGAACCTTGAAGATCAGCTTCTCGTTCTCGCCGCCGCCCTGTCCGGTGAGCACCGAGAGATCCTCGAGTGCTGAGGTCGCCACGGGCTGAAAACCGAAGGAGCGGTAGACGCGCCCGATGGTCTCGATGGCGCGGGCGCGGGCGGCCACTTGGTCGGGGAGAAAGTCGCGAAACCCCGACGGCGGGGTCGTGGGCAAGGACATGGCGGATAGGTTAGCAAAATCGCCAACCCGGCCCATGAGAGCTACGGAATATTTTTAAGAAGCTGCACGATCCCGGCTCGGTTTTTGGCTTGGGCGCGCGTGAGCGCGGTCCGTCCTCGGGTGTCGCTCATTTTGGCGGAGGCCCCGCGAGACAGCAGCAGTTCGACGATTTCCATATGGCCGGCTTCCGCGGCCAGCATCAAGGCGGTATCTCCATAAAAATCCGCGGCGTTGACCTGAGAGCCCCCGTCGAGCAGCGCGCGGACCATGTCGACCTGGCCGTTCTGGGCCGACAAGATCAGAGGCGTGCGTTCGATCTTATCCTTGGCTTCGAGGCCCGCGCCCATGCTCGCCAATATTTTAACGACGTCGGTGTGCTTGTGCGCGACGGCGAGCAGCAGGGCGTTGTTGCCCGCGGCATTGACCGCGGCGATCTCCGATCCATTGTCGGCCAACAGCTTCGCCATCGCGCCATTGCCGTTTTGAGCGGCGAACATGAGTGCTGTGAAGCCGTTGTTGTCGCGAGCCTTCGTATTGACCCCGTTTGCGATTAGAATTTTAAGGGCGTCGAGGCGGTTGTTTTTGGCCGCCAGGATGAGAGCGGTCATTCCGGAATGATCGCCGGCCTCGATCATGGCCCCCTTGCTCAGAAGGGCTTTGACGGATTCGACGCGATTGGCTCCCGCCGCCAAAATAAGGGCCGTGGCGCCGGCCTTGTTTTGAGCGCCGAGGGCGGCTCCGGCCGCCAGGAGAGCGTTGACGCCGTCCGTTTGCCCGATGCGCGCGGCCAGCATAAGAGGTGTGTAGCGATCATCGCCGGCGCCTTCGTAGAGAACGCTGGTTCCCCGGATGTCGATTTCCGCTCCGGCGACATTGACGGCGGCGCCGGATTGGAGGAAGAGACGGATCAGGTCGGGGCGTCCTTTCTGCGCCGCTAGGAGAAGAGCGGTGCCGCCCCAGTTGTTCTTAGCATCCACCTGCGCTCCGCGGGATAGAAGAAGTTTGGCGATCTCCGTCCGGCCAAACACGGCGCTCCATTGAAGCGCCGTCATCCCGAATGAATTCGCGCCGTCTACCGCGGCTCCTTTGTCGAGCAGGGCCGCTACGGTCTCTTTATGCCCATTGACCGTCGCGGCGATAAGCGGCGTGAAGCCGCTTGGGGCGTCGAGTTGGTTGGGATTGGCGCCGTGGCCGAGCAGGTCGAGGACTTGGGCGGTTTGGCCGTTTCCCGAGGCTTTGATGATGGGGGGCTGCGAACATCCTTGTAAAACCCCGGCAAGCAGGCAAGTCAATGCTATTGCGCGGGGATTCGGTCTTAGTGCCATAGATGAAGATTCTACTACTATGCGAGGATCCTTCTAAGTGCCTTGGCTCCCGAAAGTCGTATTCACCGCGACTTATCCACAGGTTATTCACACTGTGGATAACTAGGTCCAAGGACCTATGCCTATATAGGCCTTTTGGCCCCATTCAATCGCGGTCTATTTAATGCCCGATCAAGCGGGCGAGCCCTCGGCAAAACCGCTAAAATCGAGGAGTGTCCGGAAGCCTGAACGTCGTCTGCGGCCCGTTTGAGGCGCTTGAAGGGGCGTTCGCCGAAAAAATAAGCGCTTTGCGCCCCACTTCCGGCGGAGCGCCCGTCCTCGTGGTGGCTCCGTCCCGCGTGCTCGCCGATCGGCTCGAACGCCTGCTGGCCGTTGACCATGGCCTTCCGCTATTGGGAGTGCATTTTCACACCTTCCACTCATTGGCGGCCGCGGTCGTCGAGGAGGGGGGCTTTCCTCAACGCGCGCTCCTGTCCGATCCCGTGTTCCACGACGCGGTCGTCGACCGTGTGCTCGATCTTGGTTCCTCGCTCGGTATAGCCAAAGAGCTTAGGCCCAAAGCGCTGGCCTCGGCCGT
>JAYVZL010000065.1:0-6566 GCA_043783505.1 Elusimicrobiota bacterium | reverse complement strand
GACAAGCCCGGCCAACCAGCAGGCCTATCTCACGCGCACGGTCTCTCCCATCAGCGGTACGGCCATCGACGAGGTCTCAACCGGCACGCCCTCGGGCATGAGCTCGGATTTCCGTGTGGGCATAAAGCGCCTCTCGGACAACTACTGGTGGGACGGCAGCACCTGGACGGTTACGACCAACGGCGTCTACGAGAGCTCCATCGCCGTCACGATGGGAACAGGCGTCGGATCCAAGAGCTGGAGCTTGACGTTGGGCAGCACGTTCTATGATTTGTTGGGCGCCACCGACACCTTCAAGGTCTTCACCTGGGCCAAGGACTTGGTCATCAATCCGAGTACGGCCACCGCCAACCGCGAGTCGTCGACGACCGTCAAGGCCGTCTTCTCCTACGCGTCAAGTACGCCCACAGTGACGATCACGCCCGTGGCCTCGACGGCGACCAACGTCGTCAACTCCTTCGTGCTCAACGTCGAGCCCAACGGTGGGCGCATCAAGCAGGTCTGGGCGGTGTTCATGACCACGGCGAACTATTACTGGCAGGGCTCCTCCTGGAGCACGGTCCAGACCACCGACCCGCCGCCCTTCAACGGCGTGTGGTTGACGACCGAGTCTGCGTCGCCCGGTTCGCCCTCGCCCGACATGACGTTTACGCCCGGCTCCACGGTTGACGGGCAGTCGGGGTCGACCATCACCTTCACCGCGTCGACCTCGATTAAGATGGCGACGCTGACGAGCGGAGCCAAGTACAAGATTTACGTGCGCGCCCTCGACACGGTGGGCCGCTTCCTTAATACCAGCCTTGACGTGAGTACTCACGTGTTCGTCTACGACGTCCACGCGCCCACGATGACGGCGCATTACTCGATCGTGAGCCTGTCCACCTCGAACGCGACCGGCGACCCCACGAACATCGCGAGCCTGACGACGGCTAGCGGAACGATCATCGACAACGTCTCCGACACGCTCGACCAGCGCCGCGTCTTCATGCGCATCTACGATGTGACCGCCAGCAAATACCTCAACCCCGCGACCTTAATCAAGTTCGACGTGACCGACCTCAACGCGGCCTGGTCGGAAGTCGACACCACGACCAACACCTGGTCCTTCGACCTCTCCCTGTCCCAGTTCGTCAGCGGCAGCCAGTACAAGGTCGAGCTCTACGCCAACGACGGGGCCGGCAACAGCCATATCGTCTCGTGCCCCACGACCAGCTTGAGCGTCGCGGGAACCTGCCAGACCGGCAACACGGCCAGCCCCAAGTACGTGCGCTACTTCCACTACAACAAGCTGGCTCCCACCATCGCCATCGTCAAGCCCATCACGACTACGCCCAACTACCTCGGCGCCGGCTCTCTGACCACGATAACGGGCACCGCCGTCGATCGCGATCCCAGCGCCGCGGGCCTTAATCACGTCGAGTATAGCCTTAAGTACGCGGACTCCTCGGCGCGCTGGGTGACCTACACCAGCACCGCCGGAGCCTGGAAAACGGCCCTGCAGCAGCCCACCGATTACTGGAACTACGCCTGCGACTCGACGGCGGGCTGCTTCGGACCCGGCGCGACCTGGACGGTGTGGCAATCCTCGAACGTTGCTTGGGTCGACGGCACCGCTTACACTTTCGACGTGCGCGTCTATGACGCGGCGGGCAACGTGTCCAACACGGACTCGATCTCGTTTACCTACGACATCAGCAAGCCGAACTCGTATGTAACCAGCCCGACCAACCAGCAGGCTTACGCCACGCGCACTATCTCGCCCATCACCGGCACCGCGCTCGACGAGGTTTCCACCGGCACGCCCTCGGGCATGAACGCCGATTTCCGAATCGGCATCAAGCGCCTGTCCGACAACTACTGGTGGGACGGCAGCACGTGGACGATATCGACCAATGGGATCTATGAGAGCTCGATCCCCGTGACGATGGGAACCGGGGTGGGGACCAAGAACTGGACGCTGACCTTGCCCTCCACGTTCTACGACTTGCTGAGCGCGACAGACACTTTCAAGGTCTTCTCTTGGGCCAAGGACTTGGTCATAAACCCCAGCACGGCCGCCGTCAACGCGGAGTCCTCGACGACCGTCAAAGCGGTGTTCTCCTACGGGATCAGCACGCCTACGCTGACGAGCCAGGCGCCGGCGGCGGGCTCGGCCAGCAACGTGGCCGCGTCGGTGGACTTGGTCTTTAATGCCCAAGGCGGACGCATCAAGCAGATCTGGGCCGCGTTCCTCGACACAAGTCCGGCGGGACCGTTCTACTGGCAGGGCTCGTCGTGGAGCAGCGTCGGCACCACCGATCCGCCTCCGACGGCCAGCGCGGTGTGGCTGTCGACCGACACGCAGCCCACCGGCACGCCTTCGCCCGACATGACCTTTACGCCGGGAACCACGCCCGATGGGACCGCCACTTCCTTGACGGTCTCCTTCACTGGCGGGACATCGCTGCTCAAGCCGGCGCTGGTCGACGGCCGCAAATACAAGATCTACGTGCGCGCCCGCAACACGGCGGGTCAGGAGCTTAACACCTCGAGCCTGGCGAACCAGGTTTTCCTCTACGACGTGACCTCGCCCACGATGACGGTGCACTATAACATCAGCTCCCTGTCTACGTCCTCCTTGGCGGGAGACGTGAGCGCTTTGACGGGCTTAACGCTGGCCAGCGGCACCATCGTCGATAATGTGTCGGACGCCACCGATTCCCGTCAGATCGTCCTGCGCATACAGGGTACGGTGACCCTCAAGTACCTCAATCCCAACACGCTGACCAATTTCGACGTGACGGCCGCGGGTTCGGCCTGGGCCACGATCGCGCAGATTGCCGACCAATGGTCCTACGATCTGTCCAGCGCGAAGTATGTCGCAGGCAACGTGTACAAGTTGGAACTGTACGCCAACGATGTGGCCGGCAACGAGCATACCGTCTCCTGCCCCACCACCAGCCTCAGCGCCGCGGGAACCTGCCAGACCGGCAATTCCGGCAGCCCCAAGTACATTCGCTATTTTAAGGTGGACAAGACGCTGCCGAACCTGACCATCAGCACGCCCACGGTGAGCGTGCCCTTCAATATCGGCGCGGCCTCCGCGTTGGCCACCATCAGCGGCACGGCCGACGACGTGGGCTTCGGCGTCTCTTACGTTGAGTACAAGCTGGCCTTCAACACCGGTGATCCCACGTATCATTGGCAGCACTACATCACCTCGGGCGCGTGGCAGACCAGCTACGTGGGAGATATCTGGAATCGGGCCTGCGACGCGACGGTAGGCTGCGGGCAGCCGGGCGGCACTTTCGCGATTTGGAAATCCTCGAACATCGCCTGGATCGAAAGCCAAAACTACGTGTTCACGGTGCACTCGGTGGACGCGGCGGGCAATGTCTCGGCCGACAAGACGCTCACCTTCAACTACGATATCGCATCACCCCAGTCGGTGACCGCCAGCCCCGCGGCCAACGCGGCCTTAACCTCGCGTTCCGCCTCGATCACCGGCACGGTGCAAGACCAGTTATCCACCGCCACGCCTTCGGGCATGGATTCCACAAGCTTCCGGGTGGCGGTCAAGCGCCTGTCGGATAATTACTGGTGGAACGGCAGCACTTGGACGGTTGCGACGGGCGCGGTCTATGAAAGCTCGGTGAGCATACTCGTGGGCGCGGGCACGGGATCCCAGGCCTGGAGTTTGCCTTTGTCGAGCACCTTCTATGATCTCTTGGCCGCGACCGACACGTTCAAGGTCTACGCCTGGGGCTCGGACCTGTCCAACAATCCTACTGGTTCAGCCCACATGGAGTCTTCGACGACGGTCAAGCTCGTGTTCTCCTATGCCTCAAGCACGCCCACGCTGAGCGGCCAATCGCCGGCGGCGAACTCGGCCAGCAATGTGGCGGCGTCGGTGGTCTTGAATGTCGATCCTATTGGAGGGCGCATTGTGCAGGTGTGGGCCGCCTTCCTCGACACCAGCGTCGCCGGCCCCTACTACTGGCAAGGCTCCTCTTGGAGCACCGTCGCCACAGCCGACCCGCCTCCGGCCGCCAGCGCCGTCTGGCTGTCGACCAACGCCGAGGTTTCCGGCTCGCCTTCGCCCGACATGATCTTCACGCCCGGAACGACGGTCGACGGGCTGACGGTCGCGACGATCACCTTCAGCGGGGCGACGTCGCTTCTTAAGCCGGCATGGGCGGATGGCCGCAAGTATAAGATCTACGTCCGCGCCCGCAACACGGGCGGCCAAGAGCTCAACACCTCGAGTCTGCCCAATCAGGTCTTCATCTACGACGTGACATCGCCCACGCTCACGGTGCACCAGGCGATTCGAACTCTGTCCACGTCCTCCGCGGCGGGGGACGTGACCGCTTTGACGGGCCTCGCGATCGCCAGCGGAACCATCGTCGACAATGTCTCCGACGCAGCGGATTCCCGCCAGGTCTACATGCGCGTGCAGGATACGGTCACCCTCAAATACTTAAATCCCAGCACTCTGACTAATTTCGACGTGACGACCGCCGGCTCCGCTTGGGCCCTGACCCAGCTGACCGCCGACGAGTGGAATTTCGATCTGTCCAGCGCCAAGTACGTCGCCGGCAACGCCTACAAAATAGAGCTGTACTCCAACGACGTGGCCGGCAACGAGCACGCCGTCTCCTGCCCCACCACCAGTCTCAGCGCCGCCGGGACCTGCCAGACCGGCAACTCCGGAAGCCCCAAGTACATCCGCTATTTCAAGGTGGACAAGACGGTGCCGACCTTGGCCATCAGCACGCCCACGGTGAGCGTGCCCTTCAACATCGGCGCGTTCTCCGCTTTGGCCACCATCACCGGCACGGCCGACGACGTGGGCTTCGGCGTCGCCTACGTGGAGTACAAGCTGGCCTTCAACGCGGGCGATCCCACCAGCCACTGGCTGCACTACGTGACCTCGGGCGCTTGGCAGACCAACTACGTCGGCGATATTTGGAACCGCGCCTGCGACGCGACGGTGGGCTGCGGACAGCTGGGCGGCAATTGGGCGGTGTGGAAGTCTTCCAATATCGCCTGGATCGAGAGCCAAAACTACGTGTTCACGGTCCGGGCGGTGGACGCATCGGGCAACCTCTCCGTCGAAAAATCGCTCACCTTCAACTACGATATCGCGGCTCCCCAGTCCCTGACCAGCAGTCCCGCCTCCAACGCGGCCTTGACCTCGCGCGCGGCTTCGATCGTCGGCACGATCGCCGATCAGATCTCGACCGGCACGCCCTCGGGCGTGGATTCCGCAGGCTTCCGCGTCGCTGTCAAGCGACTCTCGGACAACAACTGGTGGAACGGCAGCACCTGGACGGCGACGACGGGCGGCGTTTATGAGAGCTCGGTGAGCATACTCGTGGGCGCGGGCGTGGGGTCTCAAGCCTGGAGCTTGCCTTTGCCCACCACCTTCTACGATCTCTTGGCGACGACCGACACCTTCAAGGTCTACGCCTGGGGCTCGGATTTGTCCAACAATCCGACGGGATCGGCCCACATGGAGTCCTCGACCACGGTCAAGCTCGCGTTCTCCTACGCGTCGAGCACGCCCACCCTGGCTTCGATAAGCCCGATTGCCTCCACGGCGACCAACATCGTCAACTCCGTCGTACTCGCTTTCGATCCAGTGGGCGGACGCATCAAGCAGACCTGGGCGGTGTTCCTGACCACGGACAACTACTACTGGCAGGGTTCCTCGTGGAGCTCGGTTGCGACCACCGACCCGCCGCCTTTCAGCGGCGTGTGGTTGTCGACGGATGCGCAGGCGCCCGGATCGCCGTCGCCCGACATGATCTTCACCCCCGGCAGCGCGGTCGATGGGACCTTGCCGATGAGCTCCACCTTCACGTCGGTCACTTCGATTCGCATGCCGGTCTGGACGAGCGGCGCCAAGTACAAGATCTACGCTCGGGCAATCAACACGGCGGGGCAGATCCTTAATACGGGCCTCAACGCGAGCACGCACGTGTTCGTATACGACGTGACCGCGCCCACGATCACGGCGCATTTCGCGATCATGAGTCTGTCCACGTCGAATGCGACCGGCGATCCGTCGAATATCCCGAGCATGACGGTGGCCAGCGGCACGGTCAGCGACAATATTTCCGACGTGCTTGATCAGCGCCGGATTTTCCTGCGCGTCTACGATGTGAGCGCCACCAAATACCTCAACTCGGCGACCTTGATTAAATTCGACGTGGTCGACCTCAACGCGGCCTGGGCGGAGTTGGACACCACGGGCAACACCTGGTCCTACGACCTCTCGCTGTCTCAGTTCGTCAGCGGCAACCAATATAGAATCGAAGTCTACGCCAACGACTCGGCGAGCAACAGCCAGTGGACGACGCGCGGCGCCAACACGGGCTGCCCCGTGACCGCGAATACAGACACGTTCTGCCAAACGGGCAACACGGCTGGTCCTAAGTACGTGCGCTATTTCCGCTACAACAAATTGCCGCCTACGATCGCCATTGTCACGCCGATCACGACCACGCCCAACAACATCGGCGGGGGGGCGCTGACCACGATCACGGGGGCCGTCACCGATCCCGGCGGCGCGGGCATCAACC
>JAYVZL010000064.1:0-6569 GCA_043783505.1 Elusimicrobiota bacterium | reverse complement strand
CCGTGGGTCCGTCGCCGATTATGACGGAACTGGCGGACGACGCGGGAGAATCATACAGGGAGTCCGGAGCGGGAAGCTTGAGGCGCTTGTAGACGGCGAGAAGGTGCGTTCGCAGATCCGGCGCAACGTCTGGCGCCGCTCGATAATGTCGGGCGGCTTGCGCCCGGCGCAGAAGCTCGACGGCTGCGTCGAGGGTCTTTAAGTCGGCCGCGCCGGAGTTTTGATAGCGGTCGACAGCCTCGGCCGCCGCGCCGTAGGCGGACCAGGCGGCTTTGACGGCGGGATCGAAGGGGGGGGTTTGCGCCGCGGCCGGGTCCCAGGCCGGCCAGGAGGCGACCGTGGAGGCCTCAAAGCGCGCGTCGGATTTCGCGGCGGGGAGCTCTCCCACCGTGCTCCAGCCCGCGGTGGGACGCGCGCGCTCGGGCAAGGCGGCGGCCACGGTCAGGAAAAACGAGGAGGCGGACATGCTTTCATCGTAGACTTGCGCTCCGGACGCGGTCCAGCTGTCGTCGGCGGTCGGCGACAAAAGACGGGCCGGAATGAGAAGGGACTTGCCGGTCGTCACCCAAGGCTTATCTTCGGAGGCGTAGGGGCCAGTCAAGATCCAACTTGCGCCGCAAGCGCCCAGGACGGACGCCAGGGAGGGATCCAACGCGCCGGCGCCGACCAATAGTCCAGACACGGGCATTTCCAGCTGCTTGGCCAGCGTTTCACGGGCTTCGACGGCCCGCTCGAGCGCGTCCTGGGGGCGGGGTGCTGCGGGATGCGAGTCGACTAAAGGCAGGATAGGGTCGCCGCCGATGCGCGCGGCGATCTCGACGCGTCCTTTGGCGGCCCATGGGGCGAGCGCGGCACGCACCAGCGGCGAGGCCATCTCCGGGGTCAGAGCCACGGTGAGCTTGAGGTCGCGGACGCGCAGAAGCGCGTCCACCTCGCTCCAGCGCGAGAAATCGGCCGGGGGAAGCCAGACCAGCGCCCCGGGCAGCGCCGCGGAGGACGAGGACGCTAAAAAAAGCGCGACGGCCGACGCGACAAGGCTTTTCATTTGACGATCCTCACCGACACGCGCCGCCCTTGCGGGCCGTCGGCCGTGTCCGCTCGCTCGTCGACTTTCGGCTCGCCATCGACGAGAAAGAGATATTTATGGCGCCCTTCCGGGACGGGGAGCACCGCGCTCCACACCCCGTCGCCGCCGCGGGACATTTTCAAGAGGCCGGACTTCCAGGCGTTGAAGTCGCCCACGACCTCCACGGATTTCGCCTTGGGGGCCTTGTGTCGGAATTCAACGGGCCGCAGAGCGGGTTCCTCGATAAGACGAGAGGACCCGTGGGGCGTGAAGCTGGTGCTCGTCGTCTTGAGCGGCGTGGGTTCCCAGCCCAGGAGGAAGCGGCGATAGTCGCCGAGCGAGGAGAACAGCTCCATCGACGGAACGCTCACCAAGGCGAGCACGATTACGACCGTCGCCCAGAAAGCCCAGCGGCTGCGCCAATGCATGATCGCGATTCTATCATTCAGCGGACCAGCAAGGCGCGGATCTTCACGCTGCGCTCCTCATCCTGGCGCGCGTCGCGCAGAGCCCGAAGGACGATGGGCTTCGACGCCGTATTTTTAGCCAGGAATTCACGGTACGCCGCCGCGCTGCCGGACGTGCCGAGCGTCGGGAACATCGCGCGCGTGTACTCCTGGAGAAATTCGCCGTCTTTGCGCGCATCGAGTTCCGGCAACGTCCGGAAAAACGGCTCGACAAAGCGCGCGCGCAGCTCCATCTGAGTGCGCGGGTAGAAGGACGCCATCGCCGCGCGCAGTTCGCCCAGCGACGCTTTGGAGTTGGGATCGACGATCTTGTCGAACCAGGCGCGTTTGCTCGCGAAATCGGGCGACGCCGCCCGCGCCGTGGTCGCCGACTTTAGGCCCATGTCGGAAGGGTCGCGTTTGAGCTCCGCGGCGATGAGCGCCTCGGCGTCGTTGACCCCCAATTCTCCGAGCCTTTTGATGATGCTCCAGCGCCTATCTTGATCGACGGTCATTCCTTCGACCGTCTCCTTGCCGTCGAGCAGGGCGCGGAGTCGAGACGCGCCCTCCTGGCTCGAGGCGAACTTGACGTAGCCGTCGAACCAAAGCTTCTTGAAATCGATGTCGGGCGCGGGCTTTAAGGCATTGGACCAGAAGAATGTCTCGAAGCGCGGAAAGTCGGGGCGAGGCAGGTAGTTGAGGACGCACGGCGACCAAGGGAAACGGCCGTACAGCGTCGTAAGCACGGATGAGGCGATCTTAAAATCGGACTCCGAGCCGATGGAGGACAGCGCCAAGTCGGCGTACTCGGTGACGGGCCATTTCGCGTCCCGCGCCATCTCCCACAGCGTGTTCCAAAGCATCAGGCGCGAGAGGGGGTCCTGAATTTTCGATGGCCCCGCCTTGATCGTCGCGAGCGAGCGCGCGTCGAGCTCAACTTCGACGTAGTCCTCGTCGCCGTGGTTGGGGTAGACGAGCGCCGGGCACGGGCGGCCGACGAGGGCGGGCACTTCGGTTCGGGCGCCCGAATAGGCGACGGATAATTCCTTTCCGGGGTTTAAGGCTCCGTCCTTGCCTTGATCGTAGAGCATGACGGCTGTGCGATGTCCGCGCAGTTCGCCGTTGTCCGACGATTGCACGAGCGCGAACGATGAGACGGTCCCCGCGGCGCAGGCGTAATCGGCTCGCACGACGTTGACTCCCGTGGTCTCAAGCCATGAGCGCACCCACGTGTCGAGGCCGGCGCCGGAGGCCTTGCCGATGGCGTTAAAAAAGTCCTTCTCCTCGGCGTTCGCGTAGGCGTGGTCCTTTAAGTACGCGCGCACGCCGTCGCGGAACTTGTCCGGGCCGATGGAGAACGCGAGCTGCTTGAGCACGGACGCGCCTTTGCCATAGGTGATGCCGTCGAAATTGGCGAAGGCTTCTTCGGTGTCCGGCACCGCACCCTCGATGGGGTGCGTGGTCTCGCGCAGGTCGGTGTCGTACGCCCATACCTTCGATCTTGTGAAAAACGTGATCCAAGAGCGGCGGAAGCGCGTCGCGCGGCCCATCGACAGAGAAGCCATGTAGGTCGCGAAGCTCTCGTTGAGCCAAAGACCGTTCCACCACTTCATCGTGACGAGATCCCCGAACCACATGTGCGCCATCTCATGCAGGACCGTGCTGGCCAGGCCTTCCCGGTTCTCGAGCGTGGGCGTGGAGCGGAAGATATAGCGTTCCGAGAAGGTCACCGCGCCGACGTTCTCCATGGCGCCCGCGTTGAAGTCGGGGACGACGAGCTGGTCGTATTTTTTGAAGGGATACGGAAGCGCGAAGTAGTCGCCGTAGAATTTCAGGCCCTGCCGCGTGATCTCGAGCCACTCGTCGGCGAGTATGTACTTTGCCATCGATTCCCGCGCGAACAGCCGCAGGGGAATTGCGCCCGACTTGGAGGTCCAGACGTGATAAGGCCCGGCGTGCATCGAGATCAAATAGGTGCTCATCTTGGCCGTCGCGGGGAAAGTCCAGGTCCGTCGGGCGCCGGACGCCGCGACCTTCTCCTCCATCGCAGCCGAGACCACCGTCCAGTCCGCGGGAGCTTCCACGGTAAGCTTGTACGACGCCTTCAGATCCGGCTGGTCGAAGCAGGGGAACATCTTGTTCGCGTCGTAGGGCTCGAAGTTGGAGTAAAGATAGACGCGTCCGTCCTCGGGGTCCTTGAAGCGGTATAGGCCGGCGCCGTCGATGCTGTACGGATGCGTATAATCGATGGTCACGACGTTCTCTCCGGCGCGAATGAGAGACTTGGGAAGCAGGAAAAAAAGGCCAGACGCGGGCGCGGCGGCGGCAACGCCGTTGACCAGGAGGCGGGTGACCGTGCCGCCGGCGAAATCGACAGTGAGATCGTCGACCGCAGCGGCGAGCGTGAAGCGCAGGACCTCATGGCCGATGAATTCGGTCTTGTCGGCGTCTACCTCCAGGCGCAGCTCATAGCTGGGATTTTTGATGAGAGCGGAGCGTTTCTCGGCCTCGACCTGGGATAACCCTTTCTCCGCCGACCGGGCGAAAGTCGATGGCGCGAGGCACAGCGATGTCAGAAGGGATACAGCGAGGAGAGGGGTGTTCTTCATTTGGAAATCTTAACAAGTCCGAAGACGCGGGACTACGAGAGTCTGCTCGCGGTCCGATGATTTCTCTTTGAGTTGACCTGTCTCGCGAGGGGACTTTCGAATCGGAAACATCTTCCAGCCGGGGAACTTTTTGGGGCCTTCAATCGTCTGATAGGTAGGGACCTTTGGCCCTTGTGGCTCGATGGCCCTGGAGGGTATAATGACCGACGAGATGAGAGCCGACGGACACGAGCCGGCGACGAAGATGGATTTGCGCGAGATGGCCTCGCGCATAGATTCGCGCATGGATACTTTTGCGACCAAGACGGATCTAGACGCATTTGCGACCAAAACGGATATGCAGGGGGTAATCTCTCGCCTTGATGGTCACGATCAGAAATTGCGTCGACTCAACGCCAATGTCGTCAACATGCAAAGCGATATAGTCGAGTTGAAGGGCGATGTGAGCGGGCTCGTCAAAAGCGTTTCGAAATTAACGGACATGGTTGAGCTCATGTCCTGCAATATAGAGAGCATCTTGCGAAAGCAAGATATCCAGGGAAGCATGCTGATGGAGCACGAAGAGCGCATCAAGAAAATCGAGACGCGTCTCAATTAAGGGTTGTTGACCGGGCTGATGCTTTCGGAAAAGAAATTTAGGTAGAATCGGCCCATGGACACGAAAATCACTCCCAAGCCTTCCGTTGTCGTAAAACCCGTCGAGGTCGCCGAGGTGCACGAGGCCAATCCCTGGCACCAGGCCATGGAGCAGCTCGACCGCGCCGGCAAAGCCATGAAGCTCGAGCCTTTCGCGCTCGAGCGCCTGCGCCACTGCAAGCGGATTTTGACGGTGTCGGTGCCGGTCAAGATGGACGACGGCTCCGTCAAGGTTTTCGAGGGCTACCGCATCCAGCACAACATGGACCGCGGTCCGGCCAAGGGCGGCATCCGCTACCACCCGCAGGTCTCCCTCGACGAGGTCAAGGCACTCTCCTTCTGGATGACCATGAAGTGCGCGGTCGTCAATCTTCCTTACGGCGGCGCCAAGGGCGGCATCATCTGCGACCCCAAGAAGATGTCCCGGGGCGAGATCGAGCGCATGACGCGGCGCTACACCGCCGAGATCTCCATCATCATCGGCCCGGACAAGGACATCCCGGCTCCGGACGTGAACACCAACGAGGAGGTCATGGCCTGGATCATGGACACCTACTCGATGACGATCGGCTACTCGTGCCCCGGCGTGGTCACCGGTAAGCCCATCGAAATCGGCGGCTCGCTCGGACGCAAGGAAGCCACCGGTCGCGGCGTGTTCTACGTGACTCGCGAGTTGGCCTCGCGCGAGGGTTTCGACCTGCGCAAGTCCACGGTCGTCGTTCAGGGCTTTGGCAACGTCGGCTCCAACGCCGCGAACATCTTCGCCGAGCACGGCACCAAGGTCGTGGGCATCTCCGACGTCGGAGGCGGCCTGTACGACGCGAAGGGGCTCGATCTTCACGACATCCTGGAGTACCGGAAGACTCACGACACGATCTCCGATTACCCCAAGGCCGAGCACGTGGCGATCGATAAATTCCTGGAGCTGCCCTGCGACATCCTGATTCCGGCCGCGATGGAGAACACCATCACCAAGGCCAACGCGAACAAGATCACGGCCAAATACATCATCGAGGGCGCCAACGGGCCGACGTCCAATGAGGCCGACGCGATCCTTCACAGCCGCTGCATCGTCGTCGTGCCCGACATCGTGGCCAACGCCGGCGGCGTGACCGTCTCCTACTTCGAGTGGGTGCAGGACATGCAGGCCTACTTCTGGAGCGAGAAGGACATCAACGCCCGTCTTCAGGAGATCATCGTCGGCGCATTTACCGAAGTCTATGACGTGTCGAAGAAGGAGAAGATCGACATGCGCATGGCCGCGTTTATGGTCGGCCTGCGGCGCTTGGGCAAGGCCGCGACGATCCGGGGGATGTACCCGTAGTTGAAGGTCCTCGTCGCTCCGAACGCTTTTAAAGGGACGCTGTCGTGCGCGGACGCAGCGAAGGCGATGGCCCGCGGCGTCCGCGCCGCTTTATCCGGGGCGCGCGTCGTGGAGATCCCCATCGCCGACGGCGGCGACGGCACAATCGACGCCGTGCGCGCGGCCATGGGCGGCGTCTTGGTTGGGACGGCCGTGCGCGGGCCATCAGGCGAGAAACGCCGGGCGTCCTATCTCTGGATCGCTCCTAAAAGAACAGCCGTCATCGAGATGGCGCGGGCGTCGGGGCTGGCCCTGGTGCCGCCCTCACGGCGGCGGCCGCTGCACGCGACCTCGCGCGGCACCGGCGATATGATCGGCGACGCGGTCCGGCGCGGGGCGCGCACGATCATCGTGGGCTTGGGCGGCACGGCCTCAAGCGACGGCGGCGCGGGCATGGCCAGGGCGCTGGGCGCGCGGCTACTCGATGCGCGGGGGCGGGAGCTTCCCGA
>JAYVZL010000063.1:0-15446 GCA_043783505.1 Elusimicrobiota bacterium | reverse complement strand
ACCTGCCGCGCGTGACCAGCCGCCTCTCAACTAGACAGGCAGCCCCCCGCGACCTCGGCGCCCTGCGCCGCTCGCTGTCGCGACTGCCTCAGCTCGAGCGCTGGCTGGCCGACACCGCTTTCTCCTCGGGACTGGCCAACCTCGCGTCGGATCTCGCCGAGACGGTGAAGTCCCTCGAGCTCCTGGGAACAAAACTCTCCGCCGCGCTCGTCGACGAGCCCCCCGCCAAACTTTCCGACGGCGGCCTCATCCGCCCCGGCTTTCATAAAGAGCTCGACGAGCTCAGACGCCTTAAGACCGACTCCGACCAGGTCTTAGCAGAACTCGAGGAACGCGAGCGCAAGGCCACCGGCATCTCGACGCTTAAGGCCGGCTACAACTCCGTGTTCGGCTATTACTTAGAGATCAGCAAAGGCCAAAGCGCCAAGGCCCCCGACCGCTACACCCGCAAACAGACCCTCACCAACGCCGAGCGCTACATCACCCCCGAGCTAAAAGAACTTGAGACCCGCATCCTCTCCGCCGAGGAGAAGATGCTGCGCCTAGAGGCCACTCTTTTCAATGAGCTTCGCGACGAGGCCATCGGCTTTTACATACCGCTCCTGCGCTTGGCCGAGTTGCTCAGCGAGCTCGACGGCTTTCACGCCTTGGCCGCCGTCGCCGCGATGCACGACTTCGTCAAACCCTTGGTCGATCTGACCCATGATCTCGAGATCGTCGAGGGCCGCCATCCCGTCTTAGCCGCGCTGCTGCCCTCGGGCACCTTCGTTCCCAATACTTTGGTTCTCAATGCCCGCGACCCGCAGGTGCTGATCTTGACCGGCCCCAACATGTCGGGCAAGTCGACCTACCTGCGCCAGAACGCGCTGATAGCCCTCATGGCTCAGATCGGATCCTTCGTGCCGGCCAAGTCCGCGCGCGTGGGCATCGTCGATAAGATCCTGACCCGCATCGGCGCACAAGACGCCCTCGCCCAAGGAGACTCGACCTTCATGGTCGAGATGAAGGAAACCTCGCACATCCTACGCTCGGCGACGACCCGGTCTCTCGTGGTTCTCGACGAGGTCGGCCGCGGCACCTCCACTTTCGACGGCATCTCCATCGCGTGGGCCGTCCTCGAGCACCTGCACGGCTCCTACGAAGCCTCCGACGACAACAACCCCGAGACCCGCCCGCGCGGGCCGCGCACCTTGTTCGCCACACACTACTTCGAGCTCACCGAGCTGGCTAAGAACTTGCCCGGCGTGGTCAACGGCAACGTCGAGGTCAAGGAGTGGAGCAACGTCGAGGGCCAGACCGAAGTCGTCTTTCTGCACAAGATCGGCGTCGGCCCAGCCGACCGCTCCTACGGCATCCACGTCGCGGCGTTGGCCGGCCTGCCCGCCCAGCTCATCGCCCGCGCCGGACAGATCCTCTCCGGACTTGAGACCGAGTCCGCCTCCGGCCGCTTAAGCGGCCGTATGCGGCGCAACGAGGAAGAAGCGCCTTCGCCCGAGCTTCCCTTGTTCGAGGAAAACACGGTCCTGCGCGCGCTCAAGCTCATCAATCCGGAAACGCTGTCTCCCCTCGAGGCGCTGCAAACCCTCATCGCGCTCAAGAAACAAATCTAATGCCCATCATTCAACGCCTGCCGGAAGAAGTCTTCTCCCGCATCGCAGCGGGCGAGGTGGTGGAGCGCCCCGCCTCACTGCTTAAAGAGCTTATCGAGAATTCACTCGACGCCGGCGCCGCCCGCGTCGACATCGAGATCACGGGCGCGGGCAAGACCAGCCTGCGGGTGTCCGACGACGGCTGCGGCATGGACGCCGAGGACGTGAAGGCGTGCCTCGAGCGCCACGCCACCAGCAAGATCGCGGCCTTTGAAGATCTCGACACGCTGTCCACCTTCGGTTTCCGCGGCGAGGCCCTGTACGCCATCGCCGCCGTGGCCAGAGTCACGATCACCAGCGCCCAGAAGGACGCCAAGGCCGGTTGGCGCGTGACGTCGGAGGGCGGCAAGGTCAGCAACGGCCCCTCCCCCGCCGTCGCGGGCACGACGGTGCTGGTCAAGGATCTGTTCTACAATACGCCCGCCCGGCTTGAGTTCATGAAGTCCGACGGTGTCGAGCGTTCGCGCCTGGCCGCCGTGGTGGAAGAGGCGGCGCTCGCCAATCCCGGGGTGCGCTTCAGTTATAAGTCCGAGGGGCGGCAGGTGCTGCGCTTTGAACCCGAGAATTCAGGTGATTTTTTCCAAGACTTCGATCTGCGCGCGGCCGCGGTGCTCGGCGACGACTTGGCCGGCGGGCTTCTGCCTATCGACGTCGCGCGACCCGGGGTGCGCGTGAGGATGCTGGTCTCGCCCTTTGATAAGATGCCGTCCTCACGCAGCTTTCAATATTTTTTCGTCAACAAGCGGCCGGTGTCTTCACGTATACTGCAGCAAGCCCTGTATAAAGCCTACGGCGACCAGCGGCCGGCGGGTAAACAGCCTGTGTGCATAGCGCTTTTGGAATTGTCGCCAGACGCCTTCGACGCCAATGTTCATCCCGGCAAACGCGAGATCCGGTTTAAAAATGACGGGGAGATGTTCGAAATCGTCAGCGGTCTGACCGCCGCCGCTTTGGCCAAAGCCAAGGCCGCCGCACCCATCACGATCGAGCCCCTGGCGGCCGCGCCTTCCGTCGTTTTCGACGCCCCCGCGCCACATTATCTAGGCGGGCGCGGCTTTATTCCCGACGAGTTCGCCCAGCTCAAGTTCGGTCCCGCCGTGGCTCTGGTCGCACCCGAGGGGGCGCCGGCCTGGTACACGCCCCCTTATAGGTACGTCGGACAGATAGAACGCAGCTATCTCCTATTTGAGGCCAATGGCGGGCTGTTCATGCTCGACCAGCACGCGGCCGCCGAACGCGTACTATATGAGAAGTTCATGGGCGAGATCGAGACCGGCGGAGCCAAGTCTCAGAAGCTGATGATTCCCGTGCCGATTGACCTTCCCGCTTCCGCGGTGCGCATGGTCCTGGACAAATCCGTTCGTCTTAGGAAAATAGGATTCGACGTCGAGCCTTACGGCAAGAATGGCCTGCATGTGACCGCGGTGCCCTCCCTTTTCTATCAAGCTGACGAAGTCAAGAAACTCATCCATCGCATCGTGGACGGGTTGTCCGATCCCGTGGCCGAGGCCGAGCATCTTCGCCACGACGCGGTGGCGACCATCGCCTGCAAGGCCGCGGTGAAGGCGCACGACCGCCTGGGCGAGGACGAGGCTTACAAGCTGCTCGACGCCCTCAAGGACTGCAAGGACGGCTCAGCCTGCCCGCACGGACGCCGGGCGATGCTCGCGCTCAACCGCGACGAGTTGGCGCGGCGCTTCCAGCGCCCGGGCGCCGTCCCCCTTTAACGCCGGCGATGATGCCCGATCTGGCCCGAATCTACGATAAGGTGTTTTTTGCTGAGTGGGGCCGCGGACATGAGCGGTATGTCCGATCGGCTGAGGTCATCACTAATACCCTTTACGATCTATTTAAGCCGAAACGTCTCATCGATCTCGGCTCGGGCTGCGGCGTCTACGCCCATTATTTTTCTCAAAAGGGGGTCGATGTTCTCGCCATCGACGGCGTGACCCCTGCGACCGAGCACTCTTACTCCGTGCCCATCGAGATTCGCGACCTGACCGAGCCAATTGAGAACGTTTGGGGCGATTTTGATGTGGCTCTGTGTCTGGAGGTGGCGGAACACATCCCGGAACACCTAGCCGACGACTTCTTGACCAATATCGCTCGTTTTAGCGACCGCCTCATCCTATCCGCCGCTCAACCCAACCAGGGCGGGCACCATCATGTCAACGAACAGCCTAAACGCTACTGGGTCGCCAAGCTCGCTCAGAAGGACTTCGCTTACAACCGCCGCGAGACCGGACGCATTCAAACCGCGCTGGCCGCGGCGCGGCCGCCCTATATGTGGATGGCGGAGCAGATCAGCGTCTATGAAAAGGTCAAAAACCCGGCGCAGAGGCGCGACCGCCTGCCGTTTTCGGTTCCCGCGCCCGGACGCAATATCTCGTTTAAGGATTGATGCGCGGGGTTTTTAGTATTCTTCTCTCGTGGAAGACCCTAAAAAAGAAGTAGCCCTTGGCGCCGTGCTTATCGCCGTCGTGGCCGGCGTTATTTATTTCGCGTTCCAATCCGAGAGGCCGGCGCGCGTTCCCGCGACCGAGTCCGACATGGCGGTCCCAGCTCCGGCGACCGGCTCCGACATCTCGCTGCCGGCCCTGGAAGTCAGCGACGGCTTCATCCGCGCCGACGCCGCCGCGCTGTCGTCTCATAAGACATTCGCGGACTGGCTCAAGCAGGACGATCTCATCGCCCGCTTCGCGGCCGCGATGCATATCCTCTCGCAAGGGCAGATTCCTCGAGACAGTCTCTCCGCTCTCGCCCCCCGCCAGAAATTCTCCGCCGTCAACAAGAACGGGAAAATGACGATGGACCCGCGCAGCTACGCCCGATACGACAGGATCGCCGACACCATCGAATCAATCGACGTCTCGGGCGCCGTCAAATTGTTCCATAAGTTCAAGTCCCTCATTGACGATGTCTATCAGGGACTGGCCGCAAAAGACGCCAGCGTGCAGGAAGCCGTCCTGCGCGCCATCGATGAACTGCTTCAGGTTCCCACGCAGGAAGGCGACGTCTATCTAAAAGAAGGGAAGAAAGGCCTCACCTACGTCTACGCCGACAGCGCCCTGGAGAAGCTCGCACCCGCTCAGAAGCAGCTGCTGCGGATGGGTCCGCGCAATATCGCGAAGATCCAGACCAAGCTAAACGAGATCAAGGCCGCGCTGGGCGCGCCGAACCCGCGCTGACGCGAGGGTCAGTCCCTGACCGACGATTTCCTATCGATCCAGACGCCTAGGATGGAATGCGTCTTGCGCGCGATCTCGCGTTCCTTCTCGTAGTCCTGGAGAAATTGGATGAACGCCTTGTTCTCCTGGGGCGTATGCGAGCCCTTGGTGTAGGCTCGGTAATAGGACTGACCGGCCTCGAAATACTCCACGGCGGCGGCGAGATCGCGAGCAACCTCGACGGCTGAATCAAGCGAGTTCTTCGGACGCACCGGCAGCTTCGGCGGAAAAAGCGCAGCGGGGGCCGACGGCGTGGACGCCGCGACGGCGAGGGCGGACGCCTCCGCGGCCCGACTCGAGGACGCGGCAAACGCCGACAAAATCAAAAAGAATGAGATGTTGACCATGCGCGATCCTATCATTTCCTGTCAAGGGCCCACTTTTGACGATGGGTCTTGACACTCGAGAAATCGGGGCTATACTCATATTAACACCCGCTCCTAAGGCGGTCGTAAAAAAGGGTGCGCAAAGCCGGAATCCGTATCGGGCGCGTCGTCGCGGTTGTTCCCGTCGAGACGCGAGGGTGCGCGCGAGTGGTCGGAGCGGGCCTTATGAGGCGCCGAGACGGTCCCTTAGTGGACGCCGGTCTCGGCGCCTCCTTAATTGCCCCTTACGGCAGATTCCAGAGATGGTGCCACTGCGGACGAACGAACACATCCTTGAGCTCTCGCCTGGCCATCGCCTCAAAACGCAGGCAGCGCGCGGCCGGAATAGGCCTGACCGCGCCGATGGGTGTGGCCGGCTGAAGGTAAAGCGGAAGGGGCCGCGGCGCGCCCCTCAAGAGAGCAAGCGTTTTCTTCCATTCGTCTTCGGTGGAACGATCGCCGAGCACGACCTTCACGAAGGTCCCAG
Organism: Elusimicrobiota bacterium; assembly: GCA_043783505.1. Lineage (GTDB taxonomy): Bacteria > Elusimicrobiota > Elusimicrobia > UBA1565 > UBA9628 > GWA2-66-18. The sequence continues at coordinate 9,718 of JAYVZL010000063.1, read as the reverse complement.
CTGGGACCGTCCGCAGAAAAGCCTCGTGCGCGCCCCAGGTTTCGCGCCCAGTCGAAGAAGGCAGCTTGATGTCCATGGCCACGACGTCGCACAACGGCGCCAACGCCGCCATGGGCGCGGCCAAGGTTCCGTTGGTTTCTAAATGATTCTCCAATCCCTTCTTGCTCGCCCAGCTCATCATCGGCGCTAAAAATTTTGGATGCAGCAGCGGCTCGCCGCCGGTCCAAGAGATCGAGCGATGAGCGCGTTGTCGCGTCAAACGGACGATCTCATTTTCCACCCAGTCATCGGATCGAATGTCGCCTGAGGGAATGGGGATCGTGTCTGGTTCATCACAGTAATCGCAGTGAAGGTTGCAGCCGCCAAGACGCACGAAGATCTGCCGTTCGCCCAAGCGCGGCCCCTCGCCCTGAAGTGAGGAGAATATCTCCACAACCCGCGCCCGAGTCGCGTCCGACAACACCAGCGTCTTGCTCACGCGGCCGGGTCCGTCCGTCCCGCCTCGCGAAAACCCTTGGCACGGAGCTTGCAGGAATCGCAGCGGCCGCAGGGCCGCGTCTTGCCCGCGTAGCATGACCAGGTCAGCTTCAGGGGAGCGCCGACTTTTTCGGCCAAGCGCACCACACCCTTCTTATCTAGACGCAGCAACGGCGCCAAAATCTTGAGCGTCTTGCCCTCGCTGCCGCGCTTAGTCCCCAATCTCGCGACTTTGGAGAACGCGCCGATAAACGGCGGGCGGCAGTCCGGATACCCCGAGTAGTCGAGGGCGTTGGCGCCGATGACGATGGCTTCAGCGCCGATGGCGTCGGCGAGAGAGACGGCCAAGGACAAGAAAATCGTATTGCGGCCCGGGACATACGTCGAGGGCACGCCGCCATGACCGATCTTAGCTAGGGGCATGTCCGGAAGACGAAGCTTTTTGTTGGTCAATGAGGATCCGGACAGCCACGGCAGCGTGACCAACACCTCGTGAAGGCAAACGCCCGCCGCGCTGGCGACGGCGCGTGCGGATTTCAGCTCGCGATCGTGCCGCTGACCATAACGTATGGATAAGGCGACGATCCGGTACCCTTTCGCCTTGGCCCAATAGAGGCTTGTGGTCGAATCGAGCCCGCCGGATAAAAGAACAACGGCTGTTTTAATCATTTCTTTGTGTCTTGAACTTATCCACCAACTTGGTTTGGACCAAGACTGTGGATAGGTTTTTTCTACGCTTTCTTTTCGGGGAACTTTCCATCGAGCGCTTCGCGGCATATCCTCACCACGTCAACGCTGAAATTGCCCTTCTCGATCATCCAGCTGATGTAGCCCCGGTCGGTCCGCACGACCTCGCGCAGGGTCTTACTCTTGTGCTTGTTGCCAAAGCCAAAGGCGGCCTCGCCGCTTTTCCAAATGAACTTGCCGTCCGCGTCGACCCGGCTGGGGTCGACCTGGTTGCACCAGGCCTCGAGGCCGGCGACGTCCTGGGGCATGTCGGGATAGCGCTCGGCCTGCGCCCACAGAATCTCCGCGGTAGCCCGCACGTCGGCTTCGGCGCGATGCGCGCCGGTCAGATCCTTCCCGCAGTAAAACTTGTAGGCGGCGGTCAGGTCGCGGCGCTCCTTGCGCGAGAAAATAACAAAGGAATCCACCACGCGCCGCCCTGCGGCGGACCAGTCGACGCCCACGCGCTTGAGCTCCGCGGAAAGAAGCGGTATGTCATAGCGTGCCGCGTTGAAGCCGGATAGATCCGCGCCCAAAAATATCTCGAGTATTTTCGGCGCCAGGTCGGCCATGCGCGGCTGGTCGGCGACCATGTCGTCGGTGATGTGGTGGATGGCCGTGGCCTCGGGCGGGATGGGCACGCCCGGGTTGACCAGGGAGGAGAAGACCGTCTCCGTGCCGTCCGGTTCGCGGCGCAGGACGCACACGTCGACGATGCGGTCCTCGAGGACGTTAACGCCCGTGGCCTCCAGGTCGAAGATGCAGATAGGGCGGTCGAGCTTGATCATTGCGGCTTCTCCTGTGCGGGCGGCACGATCAATATCACGCGCGGCGTCGTCGTAGACGCGAGCGGCGGCGCCGACGCGGCGCTTCTCCGGCGGCATTCATAGGACATGTGCTGAAACGGCGAGATCTTGAAATGCTCGAGACCTTTGTCGATGTTCACCGTGATGTCTTCCCCGGAGTAGGCGATGTCGGCGTCTTGGCGCGTGTATTCATCCATGACCTGCGGCGCCAATTCCGAGCCGCAGTTCTTGCGCATCAAGCGCATGGCATGCCGGCGGCGGCCGGAGACGAACCAGCTCCAGCCGTCGAGCCCGTAGCGGACCTGGCCGCCGCCCAAGTCGACGAAGCCGACCGCCTTGACCGGCCCCCTGCGCGGACGGCGGCGCTCCACCGTTTCCGCCACGCAGGCCGGCAGGCAGACGAGCACGGCGAAAAAAATAACCCGTTTCATTTGAGAGGTTGCAGTTCCGCGGTCGAAGCCGGCGCCATAGCGACGGCCGCCCCCGTCAGCCGCTCGGCGCAGCGCTTGCCGTCGAGTATCGTCTCCTCCATGAAAGAATATTTCCAGCCGCCGTAGCGGCCGATGGACTCGACGCCGAGACGATCGAGATGCCGGAAGATCGTCGTCACCGACGGCGTGCGCGCTTGGTCGTAGACGACATAGCCGACGTCGATGGGCATCCAGACCTTCGCCGAGAGCTCGTCGCCGCGGCGCAGAACGTCCGCCTCGCGCAGTCCCTTGAGAATCGACGCCTCGAGCTTGTTCCGGTCGACGCGGGCGCCGCCCGGCCGCGCGGCCTCCACATAGAGAGCGGCATGGCCTTCGGGCGCCAGGTTAGGGGAAAAATTGCTCGAGTAACCGACACGATAGAAAGGAAACCGTTTCTCGGGATAATAGATCCAATGCTTATCGGAAGGAGCGGGACGATTGATGCCCAGGTTGAGATTCCAGACAGTATTCCAGCGCAATCGTTTCCGAGCCTGTTTGACCGCGGCAGGCAGCGGCTCGACAAGATCCAAGAATAAGGGCAGCGGCAGGGTGTTCACCAGTCGTTGATAACGAATCTCCCCTAACCCCTTTACTTGGGCGACTCTTTGGCCCAGGTCGACGGCGGTGACCGGACAACCGGTTCGGACGATGCCTGGCTCGAGGCGTGCCGCCAAGGCGTCGGGTAATGATTGGATGCCCCCGCGCACGGGATATCGGAAGGTCGCGTTGTAGCCGAACAGCGTGTTCTGCTCGGCGAGCGCGCCGTAAATGACCTCCGAGGCCGTGGGCTTGGGAACGAAGCGCCCCTGCCACTCGGTCGTCAGCTTCGACAGGGGCAGGCGCCATAGCTTCTCGTTATAGGGACGCATGAAGGAACGCGTGATCCCCTCCCCGAAAGTGGCGCGGCACCAGGAGAGAAAATCCGGGTTCTTGGGAAGCGGCCGCGGCCGATGCACGGTCTCCAGAAATCCCGCCACGCAATCGGCGACCACCGAGACGGGCAGCCCCTTCGTATTGGCCTGAAAGGGATAGCGCGTGAAAACGCCCCGCGAGTAGATCCAGGTTTTCCGTTCATGGACGGCCAGATTGTCGCGGAGCAGATCAAGGATGAACTCCTTGCCGTACGGGTCGTGAAGGTGAAGAAGGTGGCCGGTGTAGTCGAAGGTAAAGCCTCCCGTTTTAATCGAGCCGGCCGTGCCGCCGACTCGGTCCTTGGCCTCGACGACCAGACGCGAGCTCACCCCGAGTCCGCCCAAATGGCGGGCCGTCGATAGTCCTGCCAGCCCGCCGCCCAGGATTAGGACATCGACGTTCATTTCATCTCGACGAGCGCCATGCGGCGCCCGATCCACAACACCAACGCGGCGACCACCAGATAGACGATGATCGCGTTTCTCAGCGACAGCTGCGTCACTAGAAAAGCGGCGAAGCTCATGAACGTCGCGGCCGCGGCCGCCATCAGCACCACGCGATCGCGCGGAAAGCCCATTTTCTCAAGCCGCAGAGCGAAATGATCGCGCGAGCCCAGAAACGGCGAGCGCCCGTTGTTGAGACGGAGCATGCTCACGAACAACGTGTCGAAGGCCGGCACGAACAGGATCAGCAGCGGCGCGAAGACGCCCGCGTCGTTGACGTCGGAGTAACGCGTGCCAAGGGAGATGCCCGCCAAAAGAAATCCGATCAAAAGACTGCCGCAGTCCCCCATGAAGATTTTCCGTTTCGTGGACATATTCCAAGGTAAAAATCCCAACGCCGCCCCGGCCAGCGCCGCGGAGGCGAAATTCACATACAACTCCTCGGAAGGCAGGGAGATCATAAGAAAACCAAGCGCGGCCACCGCGGCCTGGCTCGCGGACAGTCCGTCCATGATGTCGACGATATTGAAGGCGTTGGTCACCCCCACGACCCAGATTGTGGTGACGATGGCCGCCACATACGCGGGCTGAAGAAAGCGGATGCGCAGGCCGAAGAGGACTAGAAGCGTGGAGGCGAGAATCTGCACGACGAATTTCGGCTTATAGTCGACGCCTTCGGGTCTCTTGAGGTCATCGACGAGCCCAAGGAGAAAGACCAAGGTGCCGCCGACCATCAGCGCGCGCAGGTTGTAGAGCGTGCCGGTCGGGAAAGTCGTGATGAAGCGCAGAAGCAGCATAGTGACCATGAAGCCCGCCCAGATCGCCACACCGCCGAACACCGGGGTCGGCTCCTTGTGCGTCTTGACCGGGGAACTCGGCGCGTCGAGAAAGCCCAATCGCAACGCCAGCAAACGCACGAGCGGCGTCAGGGAAAACGAAACCAAGGCAGCGCAGACGAAAGAAATGGCCAGAGTCCACGTATCGGCTCTCATGGGGCCGCCTCGGCCAGGCGGGCGACCACGCAGCCCCGTCCCGCGAATTCGGTCTTCAAGTCTTTCTCCAGGCCTCCCCAGTTGAGCGCGCCGCGCGGCGTCAAAGACCCCAGCCCTCCGCCCAGACGCGCGGCCTCTTTCGGCACGATCAGAAGATGCGTGAAGCCGTCCCCGCGCAAGGCCGTCAACAGCTCGGCCGTCGAATCCGCTTCATTGGCCCGCCGCACGAAGAGGTTGGGCATATGAACGGTGCTGGGGAGATGGTCGACGGGTATGTAATAGCCCCGCTGCTCTCCCACCACGAGTACTTTATCATTTCCCTCGGTCCGCCCTCTCAGCCAGACCGCGCAGGAGTAGTAGTCGAGGCGGCGAGACAAGAACTCCTCGCGGGTCTCGATGCCGAAAGCCGTGGAGCCGGAACCGAAGGCCGCATGCACGAAAATAAAAAGGAAGAGATGTCCCGCGGTCATGACTCCGACAGCCGAGGCCAGCACCACCCGCGCCCAACGAGCCAGTCCCTCCCAAAGCTTCACCAGACCGCAGGCGCCGAGCAGCGCGAGAATGGGGACCAGCACGGTTAGAAAACGAAGCACCACTCCGCTTGAAAACCAAGCCGCGCCCCAGAGAGAACAGAATAGAAGCAATCCACGCAAGGTCTTGTTCTTCGCCGCGGCCAACGCCCCAAGCGGCAAAAGCCAAAGTGTGATGTCCCAACCCAGGTCGCCCAGGACGTCCATGCCCCCGCCGAAGCGCAGGGGATTGCGCAGAAGCAGGATGGGCAGCGAGATCAGGCTCTTAAAAAATCCTCCCACGTGGCCGTACTCGGTGAGCACGCTGAAGTAGCCGGCGGCAAGCTCCGAATTCCAACCCGTTCCCGTGTTCTCGAACCAGCGGTATAGGAACGGGAAAACCGGGTTACGCACGCATAGCCAGTTCTTGATCATCCAGGGCGCAAACAACGCGCTCACGATCGCGACGAACAGCGTCAAGTCGATCGCGCGCGCGCGTCTGTGCTTGGATGGGACGAGCGCGAAAAGAAGGCGCAGGCCGAAGGCGGCGGCGCCGATGCCCGCGTAGTACTTCGTGCCCAAGGCCAGGCCTGTGAAAACGGCCGAAAGCATCAGCCAGCCCCGGGGCTTGCCTCCTTCAACGGCCAACTGCCGCCAGCGCTCGAAGGACAGCGCGGCCGCCGTGATCCAGAGCATGACCAGCGGCTCGACGTATGTCGTCGAGGACATGAGCAAGACGGCCGAGTGCGTGGCGATAAACAGCGCGGCCAGCGCCACCGCGCTCATCGGCGCCTCGCGCCGACCCAGCGCGAACACCCACCAGATCGACAGCGCCGTCGACAGCCACATGAACATCTGCGCCAGTAGGTCGGAGCCCAGAAGAAGCGCCAGCGTAAACAGCATCTCTCCATTTTGAGGAAAGTGCGCGTAGACGATCCCGGGCGGCGCGAACAGCCGGCCCTCTCGCAGATAGGCCTGAGGAAGTGCTAGGTGATAGACGAGAGAGTCGTACTGATGCGGAGGCACCAGGCACATCCAAAACGCGGCGAGCAAAGGCAGCGCCACGGCCGCGACGGCCAAGGGCCGCTCGCGCAAAAGACTTTGGTCGGGAGCCAACGACTCGAGCGCGGGTCGAAGCTCCGAGTACCCCATGATCCACAGTCCCGCCAAAAATAAGGAGGCGGCCCACGGCTTGTAGAGACCCAGCGCGCCAAGGGCAAATCCTCCCAATGCCAGCAGTCCCAACCCCAGCGTGGCGCCAACGAGCGTCTTCTGAGATTCGCTCATGTCGGACAATCCCAATCGTCCGGCCAAGGCCCGGCCCGAGCCCGTGGCGAGTAAAATCGTAAAAATGAGAAGAACGAAGGGGATCGCACCCGGCCTCAAGGCGACCCACAGAGAATCCGTGGCCGCGGCAGCGCCAAGCGCCGCCGTCAGCAGCGCGAACGCGGCGGCGGCACGGCTCATTTCGGCGTTTTCGGCTTGAACAGAGCGAAACTCGCCAGGCCCCAGGTCTGGAGCAGGAACTGACCGAGGCACACCAACGCGGACAGGCCGTACACGCAGGAACGCCGGAAGTTGATCGAGGAGGCCTCGGGGAAGTAGCGGGCGGCCACGGGCACGTCGCCCAGTCGAAGCTTAAGAAGAGCGGCCTGGATCAGAAACTGCTGGTCGAAGACGAAATCATCCGAGTTTCCTTCCCACGGCACGGTCTCAAGGCATTTGCGCGAATACGCGCGCAGGCCTGAATGCCACTCGCCCAAGTTCTGTCCGGTGATGAAGTTCTCGAACACGGTCAGCAGGCGGTTGAAAATGTACTTGTAGGCGGGCATGCCGCCGTCGAGAGCTTCCCAGCGCGTGCGGATGCGGTTGCCGCAGACCATGTCGCAGATGTCGTTGCTGATCAGGCCGGACATCACGGGGACAAGGCGCGCGTCGTACTGGTAATCGGGATGGACCATCACCACCACGTCGGCGCCTTTCTTAAGCGCCTCGGTATAGCAGGTCTTTTGGTTGCCGCCGTAGCCCTTGTTGCGCTCGTGCACGATGACGCTCAGGCCCAGTTTCTTGGCCAAGTCGACCGTCCCGTCCGTTGAGCAGTCGTCGACGAGAATGATCTCGTCGACCGTCCCGGCTGGGATGTCCTTGATGGTTCGCTCAAGGGTCTTTTCAGCGTTATAAGCCGGCATCACGACGATCACTTTGGGTTTGGACATGAGGCTGAGATTATAGGAAAGGCGGGCGCGGGCGCGGCGTCTAATGTCGAAGATGCCAGACCCGCAGCCATGGCCCTATCGTCGTTTCCGGCTCGGAGACGAACTCGGCGACGAGGTCGGCGCCGGAGGCGAGCTCCGCGAAGAAGGCGGACAGCTCCGGGGAACGGCGCGGGTCGGCGCCGAAGCTGGAGGTGACCACCCAACTCGCGCGCACGGCGCGCACGGGGTCAAGCCCGGGGCGCACGTCCAAAAAATCGGCGTCCGACTGGGAAGCGGCGACATGCCGCGGCGAGGAGAACAAGTCTCCGGCCGAGCGCTGAATGCGATAGACGCGCCGGCCTCCTCCCGGATGACGCTCCGCCATGGCCTTCCAAAGACGCGCGCGCGAGGAGCCGACCGCGGCGGTGCGCGCGGCCAACTCGACGCACTGCGCCTTCGAGGGGATGGCGCGCGGCGAGGCGTGGGGCTGGTCGAGCAGGATGGTCGCATCAGCCGGGATATGGTCTTTCATCCAGGCCTCGGCTTGGGCGCGGGTGTCGGGCAAACGCAGGTCGGCCACGAAGCGCCAAGACAGGAGAATGCCGGGTGCGACGGCCAGGACAGCGACCAGTGCGCGGCGGCGCGAGTCGGCGCCGCCCAGAAGCGACAGGCCCTCTCCGGCGAGCAGGGCAAGCGCCGGGAATACGCCCAACAGGTAGCGCGGCCAGCCGCCGTCGGGGCTGGCCGAGAGGACCAAGGCATAAGCCGCGATGGGAAGAAACACCAGGAGAGCGCGGCGGACATCGCGACGAAACACGACGCCCAGGCCCAGCAGGGCGGCCGCGCCCGCCGGGGAGCCTTCTCCGGCAAAGGTCCAGAAATTATAGGCCACGTGCTCGGCCATGGCCGCGACGTCGTGAGGCCGCAGGCGGCCCAGATCGGCGTAGTCGGCCCAGTCCGCGACGAAGCGGCGAAAATCGATGGCGATAAAAGGGGAGCCCGCGAAAAAAGCGGCCGCGGCCAAGGCTCCGGCTTGGAACAGCCACATCAAGGGCGCGTGGCCGTCCTTGCGCAAGAACCAGGCGAGAGGAACGAGGAGCGCCGCCGGCGCGGCGGTGTACTGCGTCGAGCAGGCCGCGCCGCACAGCGCCGCCGTCGCGAGCAGCCAAACGCGCGCGCCGCCCGACTGGAAGCGCAGGGCGCAGGCCCAGGCGCCCGCAATAAACAAAAGCATCAGCGAGTCGGGCTTGGCTCCATGCGCCAAATCCACGAGCAGCGGCGCGAAGGCGAGCATGAGCGCGCCGTAAGGCCAGCGCGAGCGATCCTGTCTTTCAATGCGCGCGACGATAAACACCGCGCCCAGCGAGGCCAATGCCGCCGCGGCGCGCGCGATTAAGTAAAAGCCCCCCGGCGAGAAGCCGTACATCGCGGCGAAGTCGAGTGGTCCCTTACGCAGGCCAAACAGGGACCACGCCGCGAACCACACTCCGTACAAACCGGCGAGCAAAGTCGGCCACAGGGTCGGGTATTTAAACGACGGGGGGCGCAGGCTTCCGCCGCCGAAGGAGACGGCGATATTGATGAGATGTGGCTCATCGGCGTTGTAGGTGTGCGGCAGCCCGTACCCGAGGGCGGTAAAGCGCAGGCCGGCGGCCAAAGCCGCCGCCGCGAGCGCGGCCCAAATCCACGGTGACGTTTGCGCCGCGCGCTTACGCACGACACCTCTTATCGCGGCGCAAAAGCGAACATAAGCCCGCGGCCGCGAGCAGGCACAAAAACGGCTCAAGCGGCAGACGGTAGCGCAGCGAGGTGAAGAAGACGGAGTGTACCGCGGTCAAATAGGCGAAAAGCGCCCACACCGGCCCCCAGGCGCGGGAGAACCACGCCGCGCGCGCGCCAAAAAGAGCCAACCCGAAGAGGATCGAGTAGTAGGCGCCCAACATCACCCGTTGCCGCCAGGAGTACGGATCGTAGGGCCAGGGCCGCCAGTACAAAAGCATCTTGCCGAAAATGATCTTGGCCGCGGCAAGGGGATGCTCTTTGACGAAAGCCTTAGTTTTGCCCATGAAGTAGGTTCCCTTAGCCAAGGGATCCGTGATGCCCAGGCGGTCGGTTTCGGCGCCCATCTCGTAGGGACGCCGTCGCACTTCCTCACGGTCGATTGAGAAGCCTTCGTACAAGGTCCAGC
>JAYVZL010000062.1:0-6590 GCA_043783505.1 Elusimicrobiota bacterium | reverse complement strand
CGCTATTTCGTTTCATTGGCGGCGTTTGGCTTGTGGGGGGGGTGGCTGCCGTGGGGGACGCTGATCGTCAATCTCACGGGCTGCTTCCTGATCGGACTTTTTAACGCTGCGGCGCAAAGCAAAGGATTCGGCGGGCCGCATGGGCGCATGCTCATGATGACGGGTTTTTGCGGCGCGTACACCACGTTTTCTTCCTTGATTCTGGAGTGCGACTCGCTTTTGAAGGTCGCGCCGACGCGCGGGACGGCCTATGTTCTCATCAGCCTCGCTGCGGGATTGGCGTTGTTTCGCGTCGGATCCTTTTTGGGCGGGGCCTGATGTCCAATCGACTTGCCGCCGAAAAAAGCCCTTATCTGCTACAGCATGCCGACAACCCCGTGGATTGGTATCCTTGGGGGCTTGAGGCGTTCGCGAAATCAAAAGCCGAGAATAAGCCCATTCTCTTGTCGATCGGCTATTCCACCTGCCATTGGTGCCATGTCATGGAGCACGAGAGCTTCTCTGTCCCCGCGACGGCGGAGGTGATGAATCGGTATTTCGTCTGCGTGAAGCTCGACCGCGAGGAGCGGCCGGACGTGGACAAGGTCTACATGACGGCCGTTCAAGCACTGACCGGTCAAGGAGGCTGGCCGCTCAACGTCTTTCTGACCCCGGAGCTCAAGCCTTTCTACGGCGGAACCTATTTCCCGCCCGAATCCCGATGGGGACAGCCGGCCTGGACCGGGCTTCTGATGCGCTTGGCCCAATTATGGAAGGACCGCAGGGTCGACGTGGAAAGCGACGCGGCGAGCCTCGCGCGCTCGGTAGCCGAGTACGCGGCGGCCGAGGACGGGGAGCGCGGGCGCCCCGAGACTGTGGCGCTGCTCGCGGCGGAAAAATCATTACGCGCGTCCTTCGACGCGGAGAACGCGGGCTTCGGCGGCGCGCCGAAGTTTCCCATGCCGGCCAACCTGCGCTTTCTGCTGCGGCGCCACGCGCGCACCGGCGACGAGGACGCCAGGACCATGGCCGTCGAAACCCTGCGCGCGATGACGCGCGGCGGGATTTTCGATCAGCTGGGAGGCGGCTACGCGCGCTACTCCACCGACGAATCCTGGCGCATACCGCATTTCGAGAAGATGCTGTACGACAACGCCCAGATACTTGAGAATCTTGCGGACGCCTGGACCGTCTCCCGTGACGAGGAGATTCACCGGGCGCTGACGCGCACCGTCGAGTACCTCTCTCGAGATTTACGGGCTCCTGAAGGCGGGTTCTATTCCGCCGAGGACGCCGACAGTGCGCCTCCTGACGATATTAAAGGACACAAGGCCGAAGGCGCGTTCTATCTGTGGAAGAAGGCGGAGATAGGAATAATTCTAGGCAATGAGGCCGCGGCCTTTTGCGCTCGCTACGGAGTCGTGGAGGGCACGAACGCGCTGGCCGACCCGCACGGCGAATTCATCGGCAAATGCGTCTTGTACGACAAAGATATGACGGCGATGGGCGAAATGGCGGCAGCCGACGCGCGTGCCAAGCTATTCTCGGAACGCGCGAAAAGGCCAAGACCCTCTCTCGACGATAAAATATTGACCTCTTGGAACGGACTGGCTATCGCCGGATTATCCCGCGCCTTCGGCGCGACCGGCAACGAAGCTTATCTCAAATTGGCCGAAGACGCGACGGATTTTCTGAGGCTCCATCTGAGTGAAGACAACGGAAAAATTATCTGGAGACGCTGGCGCGACGGCGCGCGCGCGGTCGCGGGGATGGCCGACGACTACGCCTATTTGGCTTACGGCCTGCTCGAGCTGCATGAGGCGGATTTTCGCGCCGATCGACTCGCCTGGGCGGCAGACCTAGCCGAGGAGGCTTTGCGCCGTTTCGCCGCTCCCGGCGGGGGGCTCTATCAAGTCGCCGAAGGCCAGTCGACCGAGCTGTTCGCCCGCGCCATCGAGGATCACGACGGCGTGGAGCCGGCGCCGAGCTCGGTCATGGCCGAGGTTTGCCTGCGGCTGCACGAGCTCACGGGCCGGGAGGATTTTCGACGCTTCGCCGATGAGACGCTCGAGCGTTTTGGGCCGCGCCTGTCGACTAGACCTTTGGCCCTGCCGTTTATGTTGACGGTCTTTGATCGTGTTCTAGGCAAGTCCGCTGCTCTACTGATCGCCGGCGCGGACTTGCCGGGCGGCCCCGAATTGATCGCGGCGGCGCGCGTCAAGTTGCGCCCGGACTTGGTCGTCGCTGGCTATCGCGCCGCGGATAAGGAAGCCCTGGCCCGCGTCGTTCCTGTCGTTCGAGAGATCCCGAACGCGCCCCGAGCGCGCGCTTATCTTTGCGTTAATCGCGCCTGCGGCCTGCCTATCGAGGACGCCGCGGAGTTGGCCCGCCGTCTAGACGCGATATGAAGGAAGACAAACGCACGGAAGCAGAGAAGCTCCGATCCAAGCGCACGCATGCGCTGGTGATGATCATCTTGGGCGTCATTATGGCTGTCTGCGCGTTGGCCGCGGGCCTAATCGCCATGAGTCCGGGCATTTTTCCCTCCTGGATGACGGGAAGGTCCCGCCGGGCGGAGCCGTATCGCACGCCTCGACGGCCGTTGGTCAAGTTCTCAGATTTTGATTTAAACGCCCTGGCGCGCGCCCGGGAGGACAAGCGCCTGGTGCTGCTGCACCTGGCTCCGGCTTGGTCGAGCGAGGCGCGCCTAATGGAAGAGACGACCTACGCCGACGCCGAGACCGCGGATTGGATCGCGGCGCGTTTGGTGGCCGTCCGCGCGGACGCCGACGAGCGTCCGGATTTGGCGCTTTCGTACGGGGTGGGCGCGTGGCCTTCGATCGTCCTGCTTCTGCCCGACGCTCGCGCCCTCGCGGCGGCTTCGCGCCTGACGCCGAAGCTTTTTCTTCCCTGGGCGAGGCTTATCGCGGATTGTCTGCGCGACGACGCGGCCAAAGCCGAGGCGTTGGCCGCCGACGCCGGCCGGCGCTTCGCGGCCGTGCGCGGGCGTCCCGCGCCGACGGCGGGGCCCGACGACCCCGTTTGGGGAGGCGCCTACCATTCGCCGCGCGAGCATGCCAAGGTCCTGGCCGAGCAGGCGGCGGTCGTATCGTCGAGCGACGCCGCTCGCGCCAAGGCCGCGCTCGCGTTCGTGGAGAACTTCCTGAGCATTCCGGGCGGCGGCTACGCCGCGTCCATGCGAGGAGAAGTCGAATCGGCCGATGGACGCATCGAAGAGGGCGTCGCCTACTTCGCGAAGGATGACGCGGGCCGCCGCGCCGATGGGCTGCCCGAGATCGACCGCCGAATCTTCTCCGGCCCCAACGCGGAGATGGCCGCCGCCGCGATCAAATCGCCCGTCGCGACCAGGGCGCAGAAGGATCACGCGCGGCGCACGATCGATTTCTTATGGACGCGCCTCGTGCGCGACGGCCGAGTCAAGCATTCGGCCGGGGGCATCGAGGATTGGCCGCCGGATCAGACGGCGATGATCGCCGCCGAGTTCGCGGTTGGGCGATCGGATCGAGCGCGCAAAATCTCCAGCGCCAAGAAATCGCGCTTTCCCTGATATGGGCAGACGGGAAGGATACCCCTAGTCCTTCTATGTTTATAATAATAGACATAATTTTCGAGGCCGGTTAACACCCGGTGTCTCTGGCCTAGCTAAAAGTCGTCTTTGGAGGGCTTGCCGGCGACGGTCTTGGGCGCGAGCGTGAACAGATACTCGACGAGGGCGTCGATCTCTTCGGAGTTTAGCTGCTCGCCCCATTTCGGCATCTGCAGCATGGGCGGAGGCAGCTTCGAGTCGGCGGGAATGGGGATCGCGCCGCCCTTGATCTTCTCGTGGAGCTCGGACTTGCTGTAGCCCTCGGTGACCTTGGTCAGCGAGGGGATCAGGCCGCCGGCGGCGTTGTTGTTGGGGTAGCCGCCGTAGCCGTCCTTGGCGTGGCAGGAGACGCAGCCCACCGCGTTGAAGATGATCTTGCCGCGCTCCGCGGCGGGCAGGGCCTGAGCCTCCGCGGTAAGCCAGGGCTTCTGGGCCCAGGCTTGGCCTTTCTGGGCGGACAGATAGGCGACGAGATCGGCGCGGGTTGCCTCGTTGAGATTGAAGTTGGGCATCACGGTCTTGGGGTTCCACGCGTGAGGGTTCTTGAGCCAGCCGTCGATCCAGACGGACGATTTGCGGAAGCCGAGCATGGTGAGGTTCGGGCCCCACTCGTTGCCCTTTTCTCCGATCGTGTGGCATTTCACGCAGCCGAGGCCGTTGAAGTCGCGTTCGCCCCGGGCGACCGGATCGGCGAGCTCCGTCTGCGGCGAGCAGGCGGCGACGAGAGCGAAAATCAGGACGGGGAAAATCGAGCGTTTCATGTCAGACGCCTCCGAAAAGAAGCATGCCGAAGATAAGCGGAAGGTAAACCAAAGAGGCCAGGAAAAGGCGGCGCGCGTCGACGACTTCCATCGTCCAGCTCGTGCGCAGGCCCAGCAGCAGAAATGAGCCTGAGACAGCGAGCGCGCCCAAGGCATAGCCCGGTCCCGCGAGGCCGACTAAAGCCGGAGCCAAGGTCGCCGGTAGTAGCGTAAAAGAGTGGATGGCGATCTGGACCGCGGTCGTGCCGCCGTCGGGGTGGACGACGGGCATGACGCGGAAGCCCGCTCGCGCGTAATCCTTGCGGTAAATCCAAAACAGCGCCAGGAAGTGCGGGATCTGCCATAGGAACTGGATGGAGAATAGGACGAAGGCGCGCGCGTCGATCGGGCCTCCGGCGGCGACCCAGCCGATCACCGGCGAGGTGGCGCCGGCGGCCGCGCCGATCCACGTGGTCTGCGGCGTGATCTTCTTGAGCGGGGTGTAGATGAGGACGTAGAGCACGATGGTCGCTAGCGTGAGGAGCGCGGCCGTAGCACCGGCCGCCACCCAAACCAGCGCGGGACCCGCGACGGCCGTCAGCAGGCCGAACATCAGCGCGCGCATCGGGGTCACGCGCCCGGTCGGAAGGGGACGCCCGCGCGTGCGGTGCATGATCCCGTCCTCGACGCGTTCCCAGCACTGATTGAGAGTGCCGCAGGCCGCGGAGGCCAGCGTCACGCCAAGAAGCATGAGACCTAGAGCCGGCGTGGCTTGTCCGCCCGCCAAGGCCCATCCCAGCCAGGCTGTGAGCGCGACCATGGTCGCGATGCGGGGTTTTGCGAGCTGCAGGTAGTCCTTCAGGCGGTCCTCCGCGCTCGAAGAGCGAGCAAAAGGAACGAGGCCAAAGTCAGAGCGCCCCCGGAGAGATGCGCGGTGCGCCACACGGCGGCTTCGCGGAAGCCGAGGAGGAGGGTCGAATCGACGCGCACGCGCAGCGCGAAAAGACCGAGGGCGATCTGAAGCGGCACGGCGATCGACAACAACGAGGCGGGAAAGCGTAAAGCGGCGGGGCCTTGGCGCCAAGCCGTGAAGGAAGCGAGCGCGGCGAGGACCACGACGGAGGAGGCCCACAGGATGTGCCACCCCAACCCCTGCCCGGTGTGACGCACTAAAGCGCCGAGAGCCAATTGAAGATAAGCGGCGCCCAATCCCAGGAGTGCGAATCGGAAGACTTGGGCGTTTGCGCCTTTGACGGAAGAAGACAGAACCGCCGCGGAAAATAGAAGACAGAACACGCCTTGGCCCAGACACGCGTGAGAGATCGAAACCGCGGGAGGAAGCTTAAGCAGAACGGTAAGCCCGCCCAGAAGAGCTTGGATTAGAATACCGACGGCGGCGAGCCGCGACGAGATCTTGGCCCCGACAGGAACGTCGGCGCGTCGGGACAAAACGGCAAGAAGACACGACATCAACGCAACAATGCCTGCGATCAGCCGGTGGCCGTGCTCAAAGAAGATGCCGCCGATCATGGGCGGATTGATCGTGCCGAAGGACAACGGCCAATCGGGCACGGCGAGGCCGGAGCCGGTGGAGGTCACCATCCCGCCCGCGAAGAGAAGCAGGAAGGCCGCCGTCGACGACGCTTTGGCCCAGAACGCGAACCGGGCATCGGGAGCCGTGGCGCGCGGGGCCAGGCGCGGCGGGCGCAGCGCGGTCGCCGTCATCCTTGGACTCCCTGCGCGCGCCGATTTTTCTCGACTTTCCAGAGCAGCCAGCCGATGCCGCCGAGCATGCTCATGGTTGTGGTGAGAAGAAGCACGATGCCCCACCAGATTCCGCTAAAGAGGCCTTTAGCTCCGTCGGCGCCGCCGAAGCACACCGCGCAGGCCGCGGCGGCGCCGGGCAGCAGCGGGATCAGGACGACGAGGCGGAGTGTTTTCACGAGGGCAGTCGGATCGTTTTTAAGTGCCAGTACAGGTAGCCGAGCGTCGCGGCCGCGCCCACCATGCTGGCGTAGGCCAGCCACGGCGTCACCAGTCCGGCGGGGTTATTTCCATCGGCCCAATAAACGAGGAAGGCGAGCAGCGCGAGGCTCAGTGCGATGAAGAAGCGGTGGAACGCCTTCAAGGACATATCAGCGCTTCTCCGCGGGTGAGGCGTGCTCGGCCTCGTGTCCGATCTCGTGCTCGGCCGGATGCTGCTCGGCCACGGGCACGCGCGCCGTGGCCTTGCGGACGAGGATGGCGCAGTCGATCAAAGGCAG
>JAYVZL010000061.1:0-6595 GCA_043783505.1 Elusimicrobiota bacterium | reverse complement strand
TCAATATTACAGAGTCATCGAAAAGGGCCGGTTCTCCCTAGTGAAGGAGTGGATTTCCGTCCTCGAAGGCGCGCAGGAACACTACATTCTACGCCCTCCTTATGCGTACTACGCCGGCGCGGTCGGACCGAACATTTTCGATGTCAATCCCGGGCCGCTGGACCACTTCAATATCGGCGATATCAGAGCCCCAGCCGGTCGCTCTTGGAATATCACGGTGACGCGCGCCGGCCCTTGTCCCCCCGTCTACGGCTGCTATAGGGCGACCTACAACTCGGCCACGAGCCAGTTCACGTCCGTGAATGTCGACGTGACGGATGATCTCATTCCCTAGACCGGGGTTTCAAGCCGCGCCTTTAGCGGCGGCTCTGGCTCAGCAGCTTTTCTTTTTCCAGCGCCAGCTGCTGCAAGGCCCGTATCGTCGAGCAGCGCAGCTGCTCGTTCTCGTCGACGACCTTCTCCAGCGCGCGTCCAAGGTTATCCATCACCGCGTTCACCGCGCGCGCCGATTTGGCGACCTCGGGATCGATGTCCTCGTCAAGCTTGACGCCCCAGCCGCCGTTAGCGAGCTTCCCGAGCACCAGCCGCAACTCGAGCCGTTTGATCCGATCGTCGCGCTGTCGCACCCGGGCGGCCATCACGGAGGTGAAGAACGCGACGGCTTGGAAGAAGGCAAAGCGCAGGAGCAGGTTCGTCAACGGCAGGTCCAGCGCGACTTTTCCCTGGGACCAGAGGCCGGCATACAGCAGGCTTGCCACCGAGGCGATGAGGAAACTTTGCCACACCTGCGTCATCAGCGCGGACATGAACATAATGAGGAAGAACATCAGGTAGAGTTCGTCGTCAAAGCCTTCGCTGAAGTACAGCAGGCAAGCCACCACGCCCACGTCCCAAAGAAAAGCGAGCGCCTGAACGGAGGGGAAATTAAGGCGCGGGTCGGGCGCTTTCCAGAGGAACAAGCTCGTGAATAAATGGAAGGCGGCCAGAATGAACGGCGCGGCCTCGAACATACGCTCCTGACGCTGGCTGTGAACCAGGAGCAGAAGCATCGACAAGAATAATATTCCGCGGAAGGCGAAGGCCGTGGTGCGATCGTCGAGAGCGATTCCCCTCACAACCGCAGTATGCCCCCTAAATGACCCGATGTAAAGACCCGTAGGTCCTTTGTTCAGAGAAAGTTAACTCTTATATTTCTTTAATAAATCGGTGTTTTTTGATCCACCTAGCAAAGGCTCGCGGGAATCTGTTAGACTCGCCCACATGAACAACCGAATCCTCCCCCTCCTGGCCTTCGTCGCTGCCTTTGCCGTGTCCGCCTGCGATAAGAAGTCGAACACCGCCGAGGCCCCAGCGCCCGTGACCGTCGCCGCCCCGGCCCAGACCATGCCCGTCGCCGCGGCCAACCCGGCCCTCCTCTCCCCCGAAAAAGCGACGGACAAAGCTCCCGACGTCTTCAAGGTCAAGCTCGTCACCACCAAAGGCGACATGACCGTCGAGGTTCATCGCGCCTGGTCGCCCAACGGCGCCGATCGCTTCTACAACTTAGTCAAGATCGGCTACTACGACGACATCGCCTTCTTCCGCGTGGTCGACGGCTTCATGGCCCAACTCGGCATTCACGGCGACCCCGTGGTCAACGCGAAATGGCAGCCGGCCACGATCCAGGACGATCCCGGCGCCGGCAAATCCAACAAGCCCGGTTACTTGACCTTCGCCAAGACCGGCGCGCCCAACAGCCGCACGGCCCAGATCTTCTTCAACTTCGGCGACAACGCCTTTCTTGACGGCCAAGGCTTCACGCCCTTCGGCCAAGTCGTCGAAGGCGCCCCGGTCCTGGGCCAAATCTATCGCGGCTACGGCGAGTCACCGAACCAAGGCTCCATCCAGGCGCAGGGCAACGCCTACTTGAAAGCCTCGTTCCCCAACTTGGATTACATCAAGACCGCCCGCCTCGTTCCTTAAACAAGGCGAGTCGTCAGGAGATCGGCCATGAAAACCGCGCTCAAGACTCCGGTCAAGACGTACGCGATGTTCGTCGACGGCAAGTTCGTCAAAGCCAAGGACGGGGGCACGCGCGAGATCAGAGACCCCGCCAGCGGGGAAATCGTCGCCGTCGTGCCCGAGGCCTCGCGCGCGGACGTCGCTTTCGCCATCGAGGCGGCGCGCCGAGCGTTCGACACCGGCCCCTGGCGCAAGACCAGCGCCTTGGACCGCGGCAAGTTCCTTTTCAAGATCGGCGACCTGATCCGGGCCAACGCCAAGGCGCTGGCCGAGCTCGAGGTACGCAACATGGGCAAGCCCTTGGCCGAAGCCGAGTACGACACGGTCGACGCCGCCAACTGCTTCGAGTTCTACGGCGGCTTGGCCACCAAAATCCATGGGGAGACTATGTCGGTGCCCGCCAACTCGCTGAGCTTCGTGGTGCGCGAGCCCGTGGGCGTCTGCGGCCAGATCATTCCTTGGAACTACCCCCTCTTGATGGCCGCCTGGAAGCTGGCGCCGGCGCTGGCCGCGGGCTGCACCGTGATCCTCAAGCCCTCCGAGCTCACCCCGCTCACCGCCCTGGAACTGGCGCGCCTGATCTCCGAGGCCGGACTGCCGCCCGGCGTGGTCAACATCGTCACGGGGCCCGGGGTGGGTGCGGGCGAGGAGCTCGCCGAAAGCTCCAAGGTCGATAAGGTCGCGTTCACCGGCGGGACCGTCACGGGCCGAAAAATCGCGACCGCGGCCACCGGCAACCTCAAGAAGGTCACTCTCGAGCTGGGCGGCAAGAATCCCAACATCGTGTTCGCCGACGCCGACTTCGAAGCGGCCGTCGACGGCGCCCTTTTCGCCGCCTTCGCCAATCAAGGCGAGGTTTGCTCCGCCGGCTCGCGGCTACTCGTGGAAAAAACCATTCATAAGAAGCTCGTCGACGCGATGGTCAAGAAGATCCCACGCATCGTGCTCGCCCACGGGCTCACGCCGGGAGCCAAGATGGGGCCGCTCGTCTCCGCCGCGCACCGCGACAAGGTCGAGGGCTACATCAAGATCGGCATTAAGGAAGGCGCCAGGCTGGCCTGCGGCGGCGGCCGTCCCAAGGGCACCGAATTCGCCAAGGGCCATTTCGTCGAGCCCACGATCTTCGACGACGTCAAGCCGACCATGCGCATCGCGCGCGAGGAGATCTTCGGCCCGGTCTTGGCGGTGATCCCCTTTAAGGACGAAGCCGAGGCCGTGCGCCTGGCCAACGATACCGACTACGGCCTGGCCGCCGCGGTATGGACGACGAATATCACCAAGGGCCTGCGCGTGATCCGCGAGCTGCGCGCGGGGATCACCTGGATCAACACCTATCACCCCACGTTCAACGAGATGCCCTGGGGCGGCTACAAGCAAAGCGGCAACGGACGCGAACTGGGTTTATACGGCATCCAGGCCTACCTCGAAACCAAGCAGATCAACGTGAATCTCGACGAAGCTCCCCTTGCCTGGTATTAAGACGAAAAGCATCGTCCTCAAAACGCCGATCCCCGGACCCAAAAGCGTCGCCCTCATGGCGCGGCGCCGGGCAGCCGTCGCCCGCGGCCCCTTTCACGGGACGCCCGTCTTCGTCGATCATGCCCATGGCGCGCTGCTGACCGATGTCGATGGGAATCAACTCATAGATCTCGCCGGCGGCATAGGCGTGGTGAACACCGGCCATACGCCGGAAGCGCTGGTGAAGGCGATCAAGGCACAAGCGGACAAGCTCCTTCACGGAAGCTTCAACGTCACGCCCTATGAAGGCTATGTCGCTTTGTGCGAGAAGCTCAACGCCAAGACGCCCGGGACTTTCGCCAAGAAATCATTTTTGGCCAACAGCGGCGCAGAGGCCGTGGAAAATGCGATCAAAATCGCTCGGGCCCACACAGGCAGGACGGCAACGATCGCATTTGACCATGCCTTTCACGGGCGCACCTACATGGCCATGTCTCTGACAGCCAAAGAGAAGCCTTACAAAACCGGCTTCGCTCCGTTCAACGCCGACATTTATCGCGCCCCGTTTCCTTACCCTTACCGCGAGGTCAGCGCGAAGGACGCATACGCTCGCTTCGTCGAGATCGCGACCAAGGAGACTTCGCCTGACACGATCGCGGCCGTCATCATCGAGCCCGTCCTCGGCGAAGGCGGCTTTATCCCCGCGCCGAAGGAGTTCTTGGCGGATCTGCGCGCGTTCTGCACGAAGCACGGGATCGTCTTGATCGCCGACGAGATCCAATGCGGCTTCGGCCGTACGGGGACGTTGTTCGCCAGCGAGCAATTGGGGTTCGTCCCCGATCTTCTGCTCACGGCCAAAGGCTTGGGCGGCGGTCTGCCGATCTCCGCCGTGACCGGCCGCGCCGAGATCATGGACGCGCCCATCGAGGGAGGCATCGGCGGAACCTTCGGCGGCAACCCCGTCGCGGTCGCATCCGCGCTGGCCGTCATCGAGACGTTCGAGGACGGAACGCTTCTCAAGCGCTCCCGCGAGCTCGGCGATGTCATGCGCAAGGCTCTTCTCGGATGGCAAAAGTCTTATCCGATCGTCGGCGACGTGCGCGGCCTCGGGCCGATGATGGCTATCGAGTTGGTCAAGGATCCCAAGACGAAGGACGCCCATGCCGACGGCGCCAAGTCCCTCGTCAAATACTGCTACGAGCGCGGCGTCGTGATCATGACCGCGGGCACCTACGGAAACTGCGTGCGCCTGCTCATGCCCCTTGTGATCACCGATGAGCAGCTGGCCGAGGCTTTCATGGTACTGGAAGCGGGTCTTGACGCTATAACGTTGTAGCGTTATAATGTTATTATGGCGACCAAACGCAAACCCTCGACCATTTATTTGGATCCCCGAATCGCCCAGGCGGTGAAGATGAAGGCCGCCATCACGGGCGAGAGCATTTCCGACCAGGTCAACGATGCCTTGTCCGAAAGCTTGAAGCAGGATGAGGAAGATCTCCGGATACTCCGAGGACGCAAGGGCGAGCGAGGGCGAAGCTTCGAGGACGTGCTCAAGGACATGAAGAGGGATGGCCTCCTTTAGCGTCATTATCCAGTCCTCAGCTGAAACAGAGCTGAGGCAATGTCCTTTCCCCTTTCGTCGACAGATCGTCCAAGCCATCTACAAGCTCAAGAATAACCCTCGGCCTTCGGCCGTCGAGATGATCGAATCGGACCGTTTTCGTCTCTCCATCCATGGTTGGTTCGTGATCTACGAACTCGATGACGTCGCGGCGGTCATCACCGTCTTTCGCATCTATCGGTGAACGATAGGCCCTTGACAGAAAAGGGCTTCGCCTCTACACTCCGTTAACATGTTCTGTCCATAGATGACGGCAACATGCCCGGAGACCCCTCCATGAAAAACGCCATCGCCGTTGCATTCGCCTTGCTCCTGCCCCTCAACCTGATCCCTCAGATCGCTTTCGCGGCGGCAGGGAAGCCGAAACCCTCCAACCCTGATATTTTGAAGTCCAGGGGCGTCGACTATATGAAGGTCGACGTCAAAGGAGAAAAAGGACCGTTCTATTGCGAAGTCGATGACTGCACGGACGCGAAATTGGAAAAGAACGGCCACGCGCAGCTTTTTTTTGATTTCGACGGGGACGGAGATCCGACTCTGTCGCAATACAAATTGACCTACGATCCGAAGACCAAGACCCGCCAGGTGATTAAGACAGAGGCTAATTCCTACAGCGCCAAAGTCGGCGATACAGGTCAAGACGGCAAGGCGACCGTACAAGTTTTCGTCGCGGGAACATCCGGAAAAAGTGAGACTTTATACACCAATATGACGAAGGGGGATAAGCTTCTTTTAAAGGCGGACGGTAAGCCCTCAGGTTATCGATTGGAATCCCACCCCGACTTTCCAGGAAAAAAAGACGCCTATCACGTGGTTCCAGCAAAGTCGGCGCCTGAGTCTCCCGTTGTAGAAAAGACCGAGAAAGTTAAGCCGAAGCTCGCCGACTCCACGCTTAAGGAAAAAGCGGAGTACTCTCTCGAGGACCTTTGCGCTCTCCGCACCGCGCTACCCGACAAGTCGGCAAAGGAAACGGAAGCCCTCAATCAGCTGATAGCCACTAAAGAAGGGGGCGCAGGTATTCAGCCCGATAACCCGACTGTCGCCTCCGCCCACGATTCGGATCTGGACGCGAAATGCGCTCAGCTCAAGAAAGAAAAGGCCTTGGCCTCGCAAACCGAGGAGGGCAAGACCAGCGTCGGCGTCTCCGACCCGCCGCCGAACCCACCGGCCTCCGTCGTCCAATCCGCGAGTGGAGGAGCCGCCAACACCGGTCTTCTCGATAACTGGGGCAGCTACGCGGGAGCCATCGGCGGAGGAGTGGTACTCGCCATCGTCGCCGCGGCGATCATGGGCGGACCGATCGGTCTGGCGGCGGGCGCCGGCGCCGCCGTGGGCTTAGTCGGCATGGCTCTTTACAACAACCGCAACGAGATCGGCCAAGCTGTCTCAACGGGCGTCATGGCGATCGTCGACTTAGTCCTTTGGTTTTAGATCGCGCGCAGGCCCGATTGACTCTGCATCAAAATCGAATAGTCTTTTAATTCATCGGCTTCGATGAAACAAATGGCTTGC
>JAYVZL010000060.1:0-6595 GCA_043783505.1 Elusimicrobiota bacterium | reverse complement strand
GACCCGATCACAGACAGAGGCGATTCTCCGACCGACTCGTTCTACAGCGAACAGTGGATAGCCGCATGGGTCCATTGGGGCCATTGAGGAAAACCTATGGTCCTACGGACGGGGGGTTTACTTGAAGGTTTTCATTTCCCCCTCTGGGGTTTTGCGCAGCAGCTGCGCAAAACCCTCCTCGGAAGAAAGGAAGTCGAAAAAGGGACAGGCCGGGAGCGGAGCGCCCGTCGCACTGCGAGCCTAAGCGAGGTTCTTAAGACAGGCTTCGGCGATGCTCGGCGCGGTGAGGCCGTACTTCTCGTAGAGCTGCTCGGGCGTGGCCGACTCACCGAAGGAGCGCAGGCCCACGCGCACGACGGGCACGGCAATGCCGCGCTCGGCGATAGCCTCACAGACGGCCGAGCCCAAGCCGCCATGGACGTTGTGGTCCTCGACGGCGACGATGCGCTGGGAATCCGCGGCCAGGCGCGCGACGGTCTCTCCGTCGAAAGGCAGCAGTGTTGAGGCGTTGGCCACGCGCACGGAGAAGCCCTTGGTCTCGAGCAGCTTGGCCGCTTCGACGGCGTGCGGCACGGGGCCGCCCGAGGCGATGATGGTGGCCTGATACTTTATCGGCTTCTGGGCGGGCTCGAAGATCGTATCGATCTTGTTGGGCTGCCACTTGTAATCGGCGCCGTGAACGTCGGGCATCTTTTGGCGGGTGAGGCGGATATAGACCGGCCCTTTGTGCTCGATCATCCAGCGTACGGCCTGCTGAGTCTCCGCGTGGTCGGCGGGCTGAAGTATGGTCATGTGCGGCAGGGCGCGCATGGCGGCCACGTCTTCAAGACCCATCTGTGAGGTGCCGTCCTCGCCGATGCCGATGCCGGCATGGGTGCCGACGAGCTTCATGTTGGTCTGGTTGTAGGCGGCGGACACGCGGATCGTCTCGACGCGGCCGATCAGGAAGCAGGCGAACGAGGTCAGCACCGGGATCTTTCCGGAGAGCGCTAAGCCCGCGGCCATGCCGATCATGTTCTGTTCGGCGATGCCCATCTCGAAGTGGCGGGCCGGGTATTTCTTCATGAACGGCTGGGTCATCGTGGACTTGGACAAGTCCGCGTCGAGCACGACGAGGTTCGGGTTCGTCTCGGCGATTTCGAGGATGGTCTCTCCGAAGGATTCGCGGGTGGCTTTAGGCACAGTCGATCTCCTTGCAGGCCTTGTCGGCGTCTTCCTTCTTGGGGGCATTTCCGTGCCAAGCGATGTTGTTCTCCATGAAGGAGACGCCCTTGCCCTTGACCGTCTTGGCCACGATGGCCTGCGGCTTGCCGTCTTTGGCCGACCAAGCCTTGGCCAGAGCCTTCTCCACCGCGGCGAGGTCGTGGCCGTCGATCGCCTGGACTTCCCAGTTGAACGATCGCAGCTTATCGGTGAGCGGCTCTATGTCCATGATGTCCGTGACCGGGCCGTCGATCTGACCGTTGTTGTGGTCGACGATCGCGATCAGGTTGTCGAGTTTGAACTTGGGCGCGGCCATGAAGGCTTCCCAGCACTGGCCTTCCTGCATCTCGCCGTCGCCCAGAGCGACCACTGTCTTCCAATCTTTTTTATCGAGCTTGGCCGCGGCCGCCATGCCGAGGCCGACGGAGAGGCCCTGGCCGAGCGAGCCCGTGGAGAATTCGATGCCGGGCAGGCGCAGGCGGTCGGGATGGCCCTGAAGCGGCGAGTCGAGCTTGCGCAGCGTCATCAGCAGCTCTTTGGGGAAGTAGCCGCGATAGGCCATCACCGCGTACAGCGCGGGACAGGCGTGGCCCTTGGAAAGGATGAAGCGGTCGCGCTCGGACCATTCGGGCTTCTTGGGATCGTGCTTGAGAAATTTCCAGTACAGCACGGTCAGGATGTCGATGATCGACAGAGAACCGCCGGGATGTCCGTTGCCGGCCGCCTCGATCATGCGGATGATGTCGAGGCGCATCTGTTTGGTCAGGGATTTCAGGTCGGCGGGGGCGCTTGTCACGGTAGGCATATATTAATTCTACAAAAACACGAAGCGGGTGAGATTGAGTAAAATCAACCATGGATTCATTGTGGCGTTCCTCCCTTCCGCTGTCGCATCTGCTGATCCGAGCGGCCGCGTCTTATTTTTTTATTTTGCTCCTCTTGCGCTTGAGCGGTAAGCGTCAGATCGGTCAGATGGGTCCCGCGGAGTTCGTGGCCTTGCTGCTGGTCAGCAACGCGGTGCAGAACTCGATGAACGGCGGCGACAATTCGGTGACGGGCGGCCTCGTGCTCGCGACGGTTCTGGTGGTCATGAGCTCGGCTGTGTCCTGGCTGGCCTACCGTTCCAAGCGCTTAGGTGAATTGATCCAAGGATCGCCCTCTCTTCTCGTTTATAAAGGCGAGCCCATGCGCAAAAACTTGGAGAAAAATATGATTCCGCTCCGGGAACTGCACTCGCTGCTGCGCCGCCAGGGGTTTCACGATCTCAAGGATATACACGAGGCGGTGCTCGAGGCCAACGGTTCGTTGAGCGTGCTTCGTTTCACCGACCTAACGCCCCGTTCCTGACGCCGAGACGTATTTGATAAAATTCCCATACAAGGGGTTCGCCAAATGAAGATCAAGCTTTACATCAATTTGATTCGTAAGGCCGCTTCGTTTATCAAGAAGCAGGCGCCAGGCTTTCGCCCCGACATAGGCTTCATCCTCGGCTCGGGCCTGGCAAAGGCCGTTCCGAACATGGAGCGCGCGCTGACCATCCCTTACCGCGACATCCCGGGTTTCCCCCGCACCACCGTGCCGGGCCACGAGGGCAAGCTGATCTTAGGCCGCGCGGCCGGGCGCTCCGTGGCGGTCATGCAGGGCCGGTTCCATTATTACGAGGGCCATGCGATGGAGTCGATCGCCCTGCCGGTGCGCGCGCTCGAGTACATGGGCCTCAAGACTCTCGTCGTGACGGCCGCCGTGGGCTCGATGCGCGAGAAGGTCAAGCCCGGTCATTTCATCGTGGTAAGCGACCACATCAACTTCATGGGCCGCAATCCGCTTCGGGCATTTCACGAAGAGGAGTTCGGAACGATGTTCCAAGACATGACTGCCGCCTACGACCCGCGCCTGAGACGGCTGGTCCTGGCCACGTGCCGCAAGCGCAAAGTCCCCGCGCACGAGGGCGTCTACGTCGCCGTCGGCGGGCCGTCCTATGAGACACCCGCCGAGATCCGCGCCTTCCGCGCGATCGGCGGCGACGTCGTGGGCATGTCGGTCGTGCCCGAGGTGATCCCCGCGCGGCAGATGGGCATCAAGACCGCAGCACTTGTCTGGACCTCGAACATGGCCGCGGGCCTTCCCGGCTCGATCCAAAACCACGGCGACGTGCTGGCGCTCGGCGCTCGAGTCTCCGACGACCTGCGCGCGGTTCTCGGCGATCTGATCAAGGTCCTTTAAAAAGAATGCTGTTTCTCGACCTCATCGCCAAGAAGCGAGACGGGGGTCGGCATACGCCCGAGGAGCTCGAGTTCATCGCTAGCGCGGCGGCCAACGGCCTGGTCCCGGACTATCAGTTGTCCGCTTGGCTGATGGCGGTGGTCTGCCGCGGGATGGACGACAAAGAAACCGTCGCGTTTACCCGCGCGATGGCCGACTCCGGCAATAAGATGCGCTTGGGCGCGATCGGGCGTTCGAAAGTCGACAAGCATTCGACCGGCGGCGTGGGCGACGGGGTGTCCTTGGCGCTAGCACCCCTGGCCGCCGCCTGCGGCCTGGCCGTGCCCATGATGTCGGGCCGCGGCCTGGGCCACACCGGCGGCACGCTCGACAAGCTCGAGTCCATCGAGGGGTTGCGCGTGCGCTTGGAGCTTCCCGAGATCCGCCGGCAGATCCGCGCGCTTGGCTGCTGTATGTTCGGCCAGACCGGGGCGCTGGCTCCGGCCGACCGTACGCTCTACGCCCTGCGCGACGCGACCGCCACCGTGCCGGCGCGGCCGCTGATCGTGGGCAGCATCCTCTCCAAGAAGGCGGCCGAGGAGCTCGACGCGCTGGTGCTCGACGTCAAAGTCGGCTCCGGCGCCATCTTCCGCGACACCAAGAGCGCGCGGGGGCTGGCCCGGGCGCTGGTCAAAACAGCCAAGGGCCTGGGCATGCCCACCGTCGCGGTGTTGACCGCGATGGAGCAGCCTCTTGGCCGCTTCGTGGGCAATGCTTTGGAAGTCCGCCAGGCCGTGGAGATTCTGCGCGGCGACGAGACGGCCGCCGACTATCGCGAGTGCCTGCTCACGCTCGGCGGCTGGATGCTTTCGCTCGCGGGCCGGGCCAAGACGCCGAAGGCGGGAGCGGACATGATGGCCGCGCGCATCGCCGACGGCTCGGGCTTCGCGCTGTTCTGCCGGATGGTGAAGGCCCAGGGCGGCGACGAGGCCGTGATTCGCAATCCCGATCTTTTGCCGAAAGCCAAGCGCATGAGGACGTTGGCCGCGGTGAAATCCGGCGTGGTCGCGCGCTTGGACGCGCGCCGGGTGGGCCAGGCGGCGGTCCTGCTCGGCGCCGGCCGCGCGTTCATGGATCAGGAGCTCGACTACGGCGCGGGCATCGAGCTGCTCAAGAAAGTCGGCGAGCGCGTGAGCAAAGGCGAGCCGGTCGCCGTGCTGCACGCGGCCGACGCGGGACGTTTGGATCTCGGCGAGCGCGAGTACCGCGCGGCCCTGGTCATTTCCGCCAAGGCGTCGCGTCCTAAATCCGTCATCCTCGAGATCATCCGCTAGGAGAAGCCATGTCCAAACTGTTCGTCAGCGATCATCCCCTCGTGGCCGACAAGCTCGCGCGCATGCGCGACAAAGGAACCATCTCCTCGGATTTCCGCCGCCTGATGGCCGAAACGGCCATGATCATGGGCGTAGACGTCTTAAAGGGCGCTTGCACGCGCAAGACGACGGTGCGCACACCTCTTAAAACCGCGGCGGCGCATGTCCTCGAAGAGCCCCTGGCCTTCGTGGCGATCCTGCGCGCGGGCCTGGGCTTAAGCGACGGCCTCTTGAAGTTGGCGCCGCAGGCCGCGGTCGGCCACATCGGGATGTATCGCGACGAGAAGACCTTGAACCCGGTCCGCTATTTGGTGCGCCTCCCCCCGAATCTCTCCGAGCATTTCGTGGTCTTGTGCGACCCCATGCTGGCCACCGGCGGCTCGGCCTGCGAAGCCATCCGCATCCTCAAGACCGACGGCGCGAAGCACATCGTGCTCATGACGCTGCTGTCCTCTAAATCCGGCGTGGCCCGAATTCACCGCGACCATCCGGACGTCCCGGTCTATACCGCCGCGGTGGACGCAGTGCTCAATGCCAAGGGCTATATCGTCCCCGGCTTGGGCGACGCCGGCGACCGTCTGTTCAATACGTAACCCGAAAAAAAACCGGCCCCGAGGGGTCGGGGCCGGTTGCGGCGTGCCGGTTCGAGTCGGCTTAGAGTCTTAGTTTAGCTCTGCGTCTGGTCTTTGCAGACGTTGGGCCACACGCAAGGCTTGAACTGAGCCAGGGTCGGGGAGGTTTGGGTCTTGCAGATGTTAGGCCACACGCAGGGCTTGAACTGGGCCACGGCGGGCTGGGTCTTGCAGACATTGGGCCACACGCAGGGCTTGAATTGAGCCGTCTGGGTCGCGGGCTGGACGTTGAACAGCGAGAGCGTCAGAATGAGGTTGATCATGAACGCAGTATAGCGTTCGTGATTCGATTCTCCGATGAGAGCGGTCAACCGAAGGGCTTGACTCCTCTCATTGATCTGGGTCAAGCTTCCGCGCGGGCGCGGCGAAATTAGGCTGAGGAGCCGGACAAGGTGCGCAGGCTTGCTTCATTGAGAATGAGCAGGTCCTTCTCTTTCTTGCGCAGTATCTCGCGCTCCTCGAAGTCCTTGAGCAGGCGCACGGTGGTTTCGATGGTCAGCCCGGCCATCTCGGCGAGGTCACGGCGCTTGATGCCGGCCACGATGGGGTAGGGCTTTTTGACCTGCATCATGCGGATCAAGGTGTCGGCCAGGCGGCCTCGAGCGGGCTTAAAGGCGATGTCGCGGGCTTTGTTCTCGCCGCGGCGCACGTCTCGGGCGAGCTCGCGCATAAGGGCGGAGGCGCCGTTGGGGTATTTGGTCAGAAAGTTGTGAAAGGTGCGCGAGTCGATCATGGAAATTATGCTGGGCTCGAGGGCTTCGCCGCTGCCGGTGTAGGGGCCGTCGTCGGCGAGCAGGGAGACGTGGCCGAGCAGGTCCCCGGGCGATTCGACGCGGGTGGTCAGCTGTTGGCCGGTGCGGCTCGATTTGTAGATCTTGACCTTGCCGGTGCAGACGACAAAGAGGCCGGGCGGCATGGAGCCTTCATGGAAGACGACCTCGCCGCGCTTGAAGGGGTTGGCCAGTCGTATCTCCCGCCAGGCTTTCTTGGACTCTTTGGTGCCCAAAAGCTCATAAAAACAGTTCTTTTTATGAGGGCACCAGTCGCAATTGGGCGCGTCGCGCTTTGAATAAGGCATCAGGGGGTCATTATAGCAACTTTGAGGGAAACGTGCCGAAAGGCCCTTTCTTAGCGTCGGGCCAGGCGATGGGCGTGCTCGGCGACGGCGGAGCGAAAGCCGGCCAA
>JAYVZL010000059.1:0-15493 GCA_043783505.1 Elusimicrobiota bacterium | reverse complement strand
CCAGCAGGCGGCCAAGCAGATGGACTACGAGGTAGACGCGTTCATGTCCGTCTACGAACTGGCCAAGCCCGAAAACGCCGGCCGCGTGTTCAAGGGCTATGTGAGCAACGTCCGCGGTGGGGCCTTTGCGAGCGCCACCTTCGAGCTCGAAGGCAGCGCCGCCACCCTCATCTTAGAAGGCCCCGACGCGGAGAACTACCATCTGCTGGACTCGGTCGAAGTGACCGTCAAGGGCGCGGATCTCGTCTCGCGCAAGGTGGACTTCACGGTCCGCAAGCCGCCCGTCGGCCGCTAATTAGACGGAAGGACGTCGACGAGGACGACCCCGGCCTGCTCCAGCGCGAGCCTATTATTGCGCGCGAATCCCACGGTGCTGAGAAACTTATTGGACGCCGTCTCGGGGAACGCTCGGTAGACGTCCTGGTGAGAGCCCCCAGGCATGCCGAAAGCTATCGACCGTCCAGACCAAAGGAAAGGGCCGCCGCTGTTGCCTTGATAGGTCGTGCAGTTGTGGGATTGATGCTGCGCTCGCGCGGACATGAATTTATGGCTGCCGATGTAGGCTTCGTAGTCCTCATTCATGGTCCGGAAATACTTCCGGGATCGCTCCGCCGCTTTTTCCGTGGCCATATTTTCCGCGGGCGTCAAAAGATCGTTCACGGATGCGCCGTCGTTGGCCCAGCAATTCTCGGTGAGCGTCAGGCGTCTGTTGCGATACTGATCCGACGGATACCCGATGACCGTCAAAGGCATTCCCTGAGGCGCTGTGACCGCGCTCAGCGCCAGAAACCCGATGGATTTAAGGATCTTTCTATCGGGATTTGAGAACCGAGCCTTAAAGACGACCATGTCGTCGTAGGTTCCCTCGGCGATGACGCGCTCGCACCGTCCGCGAAATCCGCCGGCGGCGGTGATGACTTCAACGCCGTCCTCCTTGCAGACTTTTTCGAAGCGGTATAGGGCGCAGTGGCGGGCGGTGGCGATGAGAAAGTCGTTTGCGCGATTCTTTACGAAGAATCCCGCGCACGTAAACATCCTCGTGTTGATCTTCACTATCGGCTTGAGTTCCTCGGCGGAGGGATCGCGCCGACGCGCATTTTGATAAAAGTTTATCTTTCGGGCGGCGGCCGGCACGTCGCGCGCGGCGTTCTCCGCGAGCGTCTCCAGCGTCGCCCAGGCCTGCCCGCCCGTCATGCCGGCCGACGCGGAGGCGAAGCAGATCACGAGCATGGAAAGACAGAGAAACCCTCGAGCAGGCCAATTCATCTCTGAAAGTATACCGAGGTGTCCGATTCTTCCCATGAGGCGTTAGACCCTGACAAGCCGGGTCTTTGGGCCCCCTGCATTAGGCCCCCGATTCGAATATCTTTTTGACGGGAAGTTTATCTCTTGAAAAGCCTGGAGACTGGGGGCATACTCGGGAGACGATGGAGACCCCATGATATCCCGTTCAGCATTTGCCGCGCTTTTCATGATCGCGCCTACATCCTCGGTTTATGCGATGACGTTGGAATGTCCCGGAGGCAGTAAGGTCGAGGGTAAAGCGTTGAGCGATGGCGCTTACAGTGTGGAGTGTCCCGATGGCATAGCGATCACGCGCTACCGCTTCATAATCAGCGATAAGATCGTGAAGGCGGACAAAAATGTGGGGCCGAAGAATGGGACGACGACTCGGACAGTTGTGGGACCGCCGAAGAATGGGACTACGACTCGGACAGTTGTGGGATCGAAGGATGGGAGGATTACTGCAGTTGCGAGGCCTCGGACTTATTCGGGGAACTCCCGACTTCTCTCCCAAGACTACGACAAAAACCGCTCTAGAAATGAATATCTCCACAAGATGCTTGATCCCGTATGCCAGGCCCTTGCCGCGGACATTGTCACTTCAAAGTCCGGCCTCGTGACCTTCGATTCAAGCGTGACGGAGAAGGGCTTAACGATCAACGCGCGTTACGAGGTAGGCGAGGATTCTTATATGCAGACGGTCGAGATTCCACCGGCCAAGCTCAGAGAGGGAGGATTTTTCATTAATTCCGAACTTTGGCCGTACTTGTATGACGGCGGCGAGGGGAAAGAAGAAAAGATTGAGCTTGCCGATATTGAGGACACCCTTTTGGTGACCTATAACGCCGCAGACGCCAAGCTTCGCGGCGCGGAGGCGGCGGATCGTGCAAAGGCCGTCACTTCGGGATTGGGCGAGAACTAGTCTTTTCGCAACATCCGCTGTAGCCACCCGGTGATGCCGCCGGGGTGAAGCGGGCAGTCGTGCTGGGGCTCGGTGCCGGACAAGAAGAACTCGTTGCGTTTGTGCGGACAGCCGGATCGGGCGAGCATGCCCGAGTCCGGGCAGATCAGGATCTCGACGACCCCGTCGGGGCGCGGAAACGATTCGCCGGGGCGGTCGGCGTCGGCCTCTTCCATGAAGGCCGCCCACAGGGGCAGGGCGTCCTTGGCGCCGGTGAGCTTGAGCGCGCGGTTGTTGTCGTCGCCTACCCAGATGCCGGCCAGCAAAGACGAAGTGTAGCCCACGAACCACGCGTCGCGGCCGTCGTTGGTCGTGCCGGTCTTGCCCGCGGTCGGGAAATTGACGCCTAGACCTTTGAGGCTGCGCGCCGTGCCCAGCTTCGTCACGCTTTCCAACAGGGAAGTCATCATGTAGGCGGTCTCGGGGCTGAACGCCGTGGACGTCTGGGGCGGGGCGGATTCGAGCACGTTGCCCTCGGAGTCGACGACGGCGGTCACCAGGCGCGGCGTCGGGCGCCGGCCGGCGTTGGCGAAGGGCTCGTAGGCGGCGACGAGCTCGAGCAGGCCGACCTCCGAAGCCCCGAGAGCCAGGCCCAGGTCGCCTTGCATGGGGCTGGTGATCCCGCAGGCCCGCGCGGTTTCTTGGATGCGGTTGAGGCCCACGCGTTCGGCCAGGTCGAGGGTCCCGGCGTTGAGCGAGAGGGCGAGGGCTTGGCGCATCGTCGTCGTGCCGTAATAGACGCCCCCGTAGTTTTCGGGCGACCAGCCGCGTCCGGCGCCAGGGTAGGTCTTAGGCTTGTCGCGCAGGATCGTGGCGGGGGTCAGGCCCATCTGAAGCGCTGCCGCATAGACGAAGGGCTTGAAGGTCGAGCCGGGTTGGCGCAGGGCCTGGGTGGCGCGGTTGAACTGGCTTTCGTTGAAGTCGCGCCCGCCCGTCAGTGCTAGCACCGAGCCGTCGCGCGGGTCGATGACGACCAGCGCGGCTTGGTTTTTGGAGCCGCGCAGCGCCTGGCGCGCTTGGGACTGAAGCAGGGGATCCATCGCGGTGTGGATGGACAAGCCATGCCGGTACAGGGAATCGCCGCCGTAGCGGGGGATGAGTTGGCGCACGACCTCGGCCGCGTAATAGGCGGAGTCGCGTCGGTCCTCGGAGGTGCTTCCGTGGGACGTCTCGAGCGGGGCGGAAAGTGCAGCGGAGAGCTCGAAATCGGAGATCATATCCTCCTCGCGCATGCGGCGCAGAACATGGTCGCGCCGGGCTTTAGCCGCCGCCGGGTCGCGAAAGGGGTTGTAGATGCCCGGGCCGCGGATAACGCCCGCGATGAACGCCGATTCGGGAAGAGTGAGATCGGCCACCTCCTTGGAGAAGTAGTGGCGCGCGGCCGAGCGCACGCCCATCACGCTCGCCGGCCCGTCTTGCCCCAGGTAGATGTGGTTGAGATAGAGAGTGAGGATGCGCTTTTTGTTGAGCCGCAGCTCCAAGTAAACCGCCAGCGCCACCTCCGAGACCTTACGCGCCAGAGTGCGGCGGGGGGACAGGAAAAGATTCTTGGAGAGCTGCTGGGTGATGGTGCTCGCCCCCTGCAATTCCCGGCCCAGGAGATTGCCCAGGGTCGCGCGAGCTATGGCGCGCGGATCGATCCCCCAATGACGCCAGAAACGCTTGTCCTCGGTGGCGACGACCGCGTCGCGCAGCGTTTGAGGGATCTGCTCCCAGGACGCGGGCTCGCGGCGCTCGGCCTTCGCGCCGGACAGCTCGGCGACCAGTTCCGGCTCCAGACGCAGCTCGTCTATCGACCCGCCCAGACCGTCAAAAAGGTCCCAGGCTCCGACGGAGGTGCGGCGCAGGACGAAGACGCCCTCCGCCTGCGTCGAGCCGGGAGCGCGGTGGCCGCGCAAGTAGACAGTCAGCTCGGGCGGAGTCCAATGATACTCGCCCTTGACTGGAGATCCCTCGACGCGGTGATAGCCCAAACGCTCCAGACGAGTGATAAAGCGTTCCGCCTCGCCGCGCGCGCCGTTCTTGAGGACGAACGGCGCCGACCAGATCCGCGTCGAGAAGCTCTCGCCCAAGCCGCCGAGCACCAGGCTCGAGAGCTTGCGCTCGGCTTGGAAGGCGAGCCATAAGAGGGCGACGGCCGCCGCCGCGAGCACGGCGGACGCCCAACGCCATGGCTTTTTCAAGGCGCGACGGCGGGCCATGCGGAGCTAGAAGCGCACGCCGAAGCCGGCGTGATGAACTTGCCCGAGCGAGCGCTTGTCGCCGAACGCGTAATCGAGAGTGTAGCGGCCCTCGCGCATGCCCAGGCCGAGCGTCAGCCGGTCGGCGTCGGTGTTGAAGCGCCAGCCGAAACGCAGGGCGATGGAGGTCGACGTCCCGAAGTCCATCGCGATCTCGGAGCCGAGCGCTGCGACCATGGATTCATCGCGGACCTTGATCGCTTCGGCCGAGGCCAAGAAGCGAGTGGCCCCGACGTAGGTTTCGACGGAGTCCAGCGGAATTAGGGCGCTCGTCGATGACCAAGAAGCCCCGCCGCGCGTCGTCAACGGCAATGGATCGGATTCCTCTTCGAATTTGACCCCGGGTCCCATTTGCTGCAGCGCGCCGCCCAAGCTCAGGCCCGAGACCGGCGTCTTCCACTGCGCCCCGAGATCCATGGCGGCGCCGCTGGCGCGCGCCTCCTGCGCAAGTTCGAATTGATAGTACTTGAGCGTGGCACCCGCGCTCATTCCGGCCGGCAGAGACAGGGCCCAGGCCAGATGCCCGACGAAGTCGCGCGCGGCGTTACGCGTCTCGGTATAGCCGCCGGTGTAGCGGAGATCGACGCTGCCGGCGTCGTAATACGAGAGGCCCACGGCCGCCGTGCCCAGAGGCAAGGGCTGGGCCCAGGCGAGAAAGCCGAACGTGTCGTTGATGATCCCGCTGTTGAAAGTCGCCGCGAGCTCCGGACGGGCCGCCGCGGCGAGCCCCGCGGGGTTGACGCCGAGAGACGATAGGCCGCCCGGAACGGCGGAGTAGGCTTCGGCCATCGCGGTCGCCCGCGGCGACAGGGGGCGCCTCAGGGTGGGCGCGCCGGACGCCTGAGCCGAGCCGGCGGAGGCCGACGCCAGGATGACGGCGAGGGCGGCTTTTCTCATCGGATCAGGACGATCTTGTTCTTCTTTGAGATTTTCGGTCCGGTCGTCACGGCTAGGTAGACGCCGCTGGCCGCGGCGGCGCCGCCGGCGGTCTTTCCATCCCAGGTCAAGGTGAGAGTCCCCGAGGCGCGCTCGTCGTCGAATAAGGTCCGGATCTGGCGGCCGTTGGAGTCGTGAATGCGCACCGTCACGTGCCCGGAGTTGAAGGTGGTGACGTCGATGGTAGTCGGGACGTTGTTGCGCGGGCGCAGGAGGTTGTTGGTCATCAGGACCGAGCCCGGAGAGAAGTCGATGGTCAAGCCCCCGGCAAGAGTGGTCGTCACGCCGTCGGCGTTCGTCACGTTTACGTTCCAACTTCCCAGCGGCTGCCCCTGGGTCAGGAAATTCGCGGTGATATTCTGGTCGTCGGGGCTGGCGACGGCCGTTGCGTTGATCGTGACGCCGCCTTGGGTGATGGAGACCGTGGGGATGGCGGGCAGGTTGGAGAAGATTTCGCCCGTGATGGTCAGAGTGTTGGTGCCGCTGTTGAACACGGTGGCGGGGGAGACCGCGCTCGGAGCGGGGGCGGCGGCCAGCGCGGAGTAAACATCGCCGGTGAACGCGCCCGCCCGTTGATAGGTGTAGTAGAGGCGCCAACGGTATGTGTCCGTGGAGCGCACCGCGATTGGGAATGAGACCGCTCCGGCGGCGATGGGCGTGGAGATGCGCGCCCCGGCTTCCTGCGTGAACGTGGTTCCCAAGGCGGTGTCCGACAAGGCGCTCGCGATCACGGTCGCGCTTGAGGCCGAGCCGATGGCCGGCTGGGTGTAGAACAGCCGCACGCGCCCGTCGGTGAGCTTGGCCGCGCCGGATTCATAGGCGAGCGTGGAGAGAGCGACCGCGGAGGCGCTCCAAGTCGCGCCCTCATCGGTGGAGCGGGCCGTGAAGATCTGCCGGTCGGCCGCGTCGTTGCCGCCGTTGGAGTCGCGCGTGTAGTAAAGCCGCCAGTCGCCGGAGTTGAGGACGACGATGCGCGGCACGCCCACGTACGTCGTCACGCCGTCGACGGCGACGGCGGCTTGGTTGACCCAGGTCAGGCCGTCGGCCGAGACCGCGTTTTGGATGCGAAAGGCGCCGGTCGTCGAGACGATGGAGTAGAGCATGCGGTAGGTCAAGTCGAGCTTCCGCTGGACCGCGCAGCCCGTAATCGAGCTGGCCGACACGGTGGGAAGCGTGCTCGTGTCGAGGCGCACGCCCGCGTCGGCGACCCAGGTCACGCCGTCGGCCGAGAGCGCCGACAAGATCGCCGTGCCGGAGCTGAGATGAGGAGCGGTGCTCGGGAGCACGGGGATGTAGTACATGCGCAGCGTCGGGTAAACGCCGGTGAAGGACTGGGCGGCCACGCCCGGGAGGATGATCGAGTTTTCCGCGTTGAAGACGGGGACCGCTTGGACAGGCGACGCGGCCCAGAGAAGGGCCAGGACAGCCGCCGAGCGGGCGAGCGCGCGAACGCCGCCCTTGAGCAGCGACATCTTCTCGGGCCGCTCCAGGGACTTGATCCGGGCTTCTTCAATTAGCGCCGCCGAGCGGGTCATGCCCTTCTTTTGATAGACGAGGCTGACCGGACGGCGGCTGCGGGTGTAGGCCGCGCCGCGGCCGGTATTGTGGGCCAAAACACGCGCCGCGACGTCCTTGGCGATGCCGGTGTAAAGGCTTTCATCGGCACAGCGCACGAGATACACCGACCAGTCGTCGTCTGCCATCAGAGGCTATCGTA
This sequence comes from Elusimicrobiota bacterium, assembly GCA_043783505.1. Classification (GTDB taxonomy): domain Bacteria; phylum Elusimicrobiota; class Elusimicrobia; order UBA1565; family UBA9628; genus GWA2-66-18. Next base: position 8,355 of record JAYVZL010000059.1, on the reverse strand, counting down.
GCAGGTCTAAAGGAGGGCGTCCAGAAATTCGATAAGGGCGGCCCGTTGCGCGCGGCGCAAGATCCTCACGCGCATTGGGATAATTTGTTGCATAAGCTCCAGAGGTATGAAAACAACCGAACGTCTTGGCGTTGAACCGCCATTTCTAGGAAGAAAAAGGAGGTCCCCATGAAGAATCTGATCCTGCTCCTTACATTGATTTGCAACGTCGCCTCCGTCGCGTCGCTTCGAGCCGCGGACAAACCCGCGATCGCCGAGACCAAGGGTGAGTACGTCGACAGGGCCAAGGCCGAGCTCGACAAGCTCAGCGAGAATATAGACGCCCTGGAGCTTAAGACGAAGGAGGCCGGCGCCTCGGCTAAGGTCGGCTTGGAGCGCAAGCTTAAGGCGCTCAAAGCTCGACGCAAGACGGCTCAGAAGGACTGCGCCAAGCTCAAGAAAGCCAGCGGCAAGGCTTGGGCCAATCTGAAGACCGGGGTGGAAAACGGCATCAATGACCTTAAGAAGGGGCTCGAGGACGTCAAGAACGAATAGAGAATCAGTCGAGCTCAAGGAGATTCGATGAAGGAAACCGCCGCGCCGGTCAAGCGTCTGCACCTCGTCACGTTCCTGGCGGCCCTTCTCGCCTGCGGCGCCCTCGTCTTATGTATGGTCGGACCGTACCTGCTGTCCTTGTTCTTGGGCGGAACGCTGGCCATGCTCGCCGTCCCGCCGTATCAGTGGCTGCTGGCCCGCAAGTGGCGTCCCCGGCCGGCCGCGAGCGCGGTGACGGCGCTGCTTCTGCTGCTGGTCGTCGCTCCCTTGGGCGGATTCTCGGTTCTGTCCGTCAGGCAGGGGATCGCCATGGGCCAGGAGATGGGCGAGCTCAAGGAGTTCTCTCCGAAGGCAATGAGCGCGGCCATAAACCACACCGATCTAGTCCAAACGGTGATCGGCGATCCGGTGGTGGTCAACACCTGGATCAAGAACGCGATCCAGTCCGCCGGACAGTTCACCAGCGCGGCCGTCTTGAGGTTGGGCAAGGGCGTTCCGCAATTCCTTCTCCAGATTCTCCTGACCTTGGTCGCTTTCTATTTTTTCCTGATCGATGGGGGGCGGTTCATGGAGTGGCTCCTGGGCCTTGGGATCCTCGATCGCAACGTGCAGAAGCAGCTTGTCGACGCGTTTCGCGACACCGCCATCTCCGCCGTCCTAGCCGGCCTTGCCGCCGCCGCCGCTCAGGCCGCGCTGATCGCGGCCTCGTTCCTGATCCTCGACGTGCCGGGCGCGTTCCTGGCCGGAAGCCTGACTTTCATCTTCGCGTGGATACCCCTGCTGGGAACGGCTCCGGCGTCGTTGGCGGCCCTGCTCTATCTCTACTCGCAGGGGTCCTCAACGAAGATGATCGCGATGATCGCGCTGGCGATCTCGGCGAGCGTCGTCGACAATCTCGTGCGCACCATGGTCCTCAAGGGTCGCGCCGACATGCACCCGCTGCTGGGGCTCGTCGCCGTCATCGGCGGCATCCAGATGTTCGGGATAATGGGCGTCTTCCTCGGGCCGATCATGGCGGCGATGCTGCTGGCGCTGCTGCGGATCTGGCCGGTCATCGCCAACCGCTTTCAGATAATCCCGACGGCGGACCGCTATCTTTCCCAGAGCCTTTAGTCGTAGATCGCGGCGGCGAAGGAGACGATGCCGCCCGCGGGGTCGGGGGCCTGTCCGTAGGATAGGAGGCGTCCCGGCTTAGAACCGCCGATGGCTTTGATCATACGCAGGCCGGTGTACAAGGCCGACAGTCCGCAGATCTTGCGCCAATGCTCGTCGGCGACGACGGAGCGGTAGAAACCGTCGGCGTCGAGGGCCAATGCGTCGATGAGGGACTTGCGGTCCTCGGTCTCGATCTTCTTCTCGAGCTCGGGCGTTAGCTCGATCTCATCGCCGAAGCGCGGGCCGACGTGGGCCAGGTCGATGCCGTTTAGGATCATCACGCGGCGGCCCTTCGCGGTCTCGGCGCGTAGGACCTCCCCCAGGTCCTTGAGGGCCTTCTCGATGGTCGGGATCTTGGAGGGCGCTTCGTCGGTGGAAAAGCGCTCGAAGCTGGAGACCAGGATCGGGATCCATTTCGGCGCGCGTTCTCGCCAAAGATATTTCAGCCAAACGGCCTGAAACTCGAGGGAGTGCTCGTTCTTGTGCACCCACTCGTCGGCGCGCGGCTCATACCAGAGCTTGGAGGCCAGCGCGTCGTAGAGCGGCTCGTCGACCTCCATCGCGCCGAAGGGGGTCTCGTAGCTTTTTGGGGTGAACGTCCAGGGCGAATCGGGGGAGACGTGGGCCACGCCGAGAGCGATCACGACGTCGGGGGGTTGTCTTTCGGACAGGGCTTGGTAGGCCCAGGCGTAGGCCGGGCCGCCTCGGGTGAAGTCGATGTGGGGAGCTATTAGACCCAAGGGCGGTGGTTTCTGCGGCGCATCGGACTTGTCCTTGCCCGGGCCTTTTTCAGCGGTAAAGAATCGGCCGAGATGCCCGGCGAGTTGCAGCGGCTCGGCGGGGTAGGAGGGACCGGCGAAGACGGCGGGGCGCCGGGGGGACGCCTTGAAGTACTCGACGGCTTTCCTGCGCTTGGCGGCGACGGCGTCGGTCTCGAGATACCCGGCGTCATCGAGAGCCTTGACGAGGTCGAGGATCACCGGCAATTCAATGACCGCGCCGGTGTTCTGGAGAAACTGATCGCGCAGCTGCGCCGCGGTGCGGGCGCCGTCGAGGAGCGAGATCAGCAGCATCCCGCCGGAGGAGAGGGCCAGAGGTTTTTCGGTCAACTCCTCGAGATCGCGCAGTACGTAAACAGGCTGACCATCCTCGACGGCCGGCACCGCTTCCAGGCGCGCGCGCAGCGCCGGAAGCGGGCCGTCGCCGAGAAGGTTAGGGCCTTGAGTCAGAAACCGCGTCCTGCAGCGAGACGATCGCCGGCCCCGGCTCGGACGCTCGCGACAGGTGCAGCGCTCCGGGGAGCTTGTCGACGACGGCGGATATCTTGGTCACGTCCTCGCCGCGACAGGCGTCCTCGGCGCACACTTTGGAGACGTTGCAGGATCCGCGGGTGACGTAGTCCTGCTCGCCCCGCACTAGGATCCCCTCGATGAGCCCGGTCACGCTGTTGAACACGGCCGAGCCGGAGTTGCCGCTGTAGGTGTCGAGGTTGGCGACGAAGAAGCCGTTGGGCGAGGCGTCGCGCACCCTGGCTCCGCCCGCGATCTTGGTGGGCAGTCCCGCGGGATGGCCGATCACGACGAGGGGGGTCTTGTTTTCAATGACGCGAGTCCTGTTGAGGGCCAGTGGGGTGTGCCCGGTCACCGGCCGGTCGAGCTTGATGAGGGCCCAGTCGGCGCCGTTGCCTTCCTCTTCGCGGCCCAACAGCTGCTTGCATCCGTAAACGTCGCAGGCGGCGACCGTGTTCGGGACTTTGTCTTTTTCCTTAATCGAGAACCCGAAGATGAACTTGGTGCCGGCGCAGTTTTGCTCGCTCGTGACGCAGTGGCCGGCCGTCATTATGATGTCGGGCGCGATCAGCGAACCGGAGCAGAACGCGGCCGTGACCTGGCCGTAGAACGGCTCGCTCGCGCAGAGGTTTTTGCGCGCCGAGTAAGACTCGGTCTTGAGCTTGGCGACGTCGCCTGCGATCTCCACGGAGCTTGATCGAAGCAGGGCGACGGTGGAGTCGGCCAACGACAGCAGGCGCGCGTCATTAGTCTGATGCAGATCAATGCGATCGTCGGAACCGTAGATGACCTTCCCGTCGACTTGCTCCGCGGCGGGAGCCGTGAGGCGGAGCGTGATGGTGAGCGCTGCGGCAAGCATGATGACTCGATTCATTATTTTTCTCCTCACGGCCGCGACGCCCCGATTTCAGCAATGACCCCGGCATGGAGTCAAGTGAAAAAAGTCTTTAGACCTATAGGCGTATAGGTCTTTTGGCCCCATCTCCGAGATCGCGCCGTCATCTGGTAGAATCTCGCGCTATGGACGCTTTGGTCGCCGCGCTCGGCCTTCTCTTCCTCTTGTCATTGGCGCTCGGCGGGCCGCCGTATTTCCTGCCGCCCTGGGTCGCGCTGTTCTCGCTGTCCGCCGCGGCGCTGGCGCGTCTTTGGACTCGAGAGCGAAAAGCCGGGTGCCGGCCTGCGCAGTCCCGACCGGAGATGCTGCTGTTCTTATCCTGTCTGACCCTGTACTTGGCGAGCTTTCGCTGGCACGGCGGCGACGATATCCCAAACTCGGTCCTGCCTTTCGCGATCCTGCGCCATGGCACCTTGTCCTTTGATCCGCTGCGCGCCTGGGCCTTGGACCCTGCGCTTAGGGAGCTGATCATCACAGTCAACGGCCGTCTTCTCTCCTTCTACCCCGTGGCTCCGGGCGTTCTCGCAGTTCCTTTATACGTGATTCCGGCGCTCGCGGGATTTACGCCCAGCGATCCGTTTCTCCACAACATGGCCAAGATCTCCGGCGCGCTGATCACGGCGCTGTCGGTGGTCGTTCTTTTTTGGGCCCTGGAGAAGCGTGTTTCCCGCCGCTGGGCCCTGAGCGCCGCTCTTCTCTATGGCCTGGGAACGTTCGCCTTCAGCGTGAGCTCGCAGGCCCTGTATTCTCACGGTCCCGCCCAGCTCGGCGTCGCCCTGGGGCTGCTTGGAATTTTGACGCCGGGCGGGTTTGGAGCGACGCTCGCCGGGCTCGGTTTGGGGCTGGCCGTGGTCAGCCGCGAAGACAGCGCTTTTTTCGGCTTGGCCGCCGCTCTTTATTTCCTTTTCCAGGATCGAAAGCGGCTCCCCGCCTACGCGCTCGGCGCGTTTTTCCCGATCGCGCTGAATCTGGCGTATTGGCGCTGGTACGGCGGGTCCTTCAGGCCGCCCTATCACGCGCTGCAGGCGAAGATGTTCGTCTCCCTCGACTGGGGCGCGCTGCTGGCCATGCTGTTGAGCCCCTCGCGCGGCCTGCTGCCATTTATGCCGGCGGCCGTTTTCGGCCTGTGGGGCGCCGTCAAGGCCTGCCGCGATAAAAGCGCGCGGTGGGCGCCGTATTTCGCGGCGGCGTGCGTCGCGACCTGGATTTTCTACGGGTTCCGCGATTCTTGGACGGGGGGCGCCACCTTCGGCAACCGTTATTTTTCCGTCGTGGCGATGCTTCTCGCCTTCTTCGCGGCCGAGGTCGGGCCGGAGATCGGGCGCTCGGCGGCTTTGCGGCGCGCGTGGGCGTGGACTTTCGCGCTTTCCATCCTCATCCACGCGACCGGCGCTTTCCTGACCTGGCCCACGGTGGCGATGACTTTGCAGGATCAAGTCGCGACCCTATGGCAGGTCCGCGTGTACCCGCTCGCTTATCTGTTCGCTTCCGAAGGACCGTTGTGCATGCCGCCCCCGGCGCGGACCGCCGTCGCCTGCGGCCTGCTGGCCCTGTCCTGGCCCCTGGCCCGCTTCATCGAGCGCCGCTCCACGCCCTAGGGAACGAACGCGGCGGCAAAGATCTCGTCGTAGGTCTTGACCGGCGTGAGCTTGATGGCGTCGCGGACCTCTTTGGGAATATCCTCGATGTCCTTGAGGTTGGCGAAGGGAAAGATCACCTCGGTGTAGCCCATGCGGTGGGCGGCTAGGACCTTCTGCTTGAGGCCGCCGATCGGCAGGATGTCTCCGCGTTTGCTCATTTCACCTGTCATCGCCAACCCAGGCGTGACGGGACGCCCCGTGAGCGCGCTGATGATCGCGGTGACCATCAAGGTGCCCGCGGACGGGCCGTCGATTTTGGTTGCCGGGGTCATGTTGATATCGACGTCGATTTTTTTGAAGTCGAACTTTTCCAGGCCGTATTTCGCGGCGTTCTGCTTGACGTGCGCATAGGCGGTGATGGACGAGTCGTCGATGGCGTCGCCGAACTGCTTGCGTCGAACAAGTACCCCGGTGCCGGGCTCCTTCGACGCCTCGGCGTTCATCGTGCCGCCGGCGTCCCCTTGGACGTAAAGGCCGGTCGCCACGCCGACGCCGTTCTGCGCGGTCTGTCCCGGGGTGAAGTTCCTGACTCCGAGGTACTTCGCGATCATCCCCTCGTCGACGACGCCGGGAACCTTCTCGCCGCGCATTTCGATCCAGGACGATATTTCGCGCATGACCTTTCCGATGTTTTGCTCCAAGCCGCGCACCCCGGCCTCCCACGTGTAGCCTTCGATGATGAGGCGGATGGCGGCCTGCGTCAGCGAGGCGTCCTCGGGCTTCAGTCCCTTCTCTTCTAATTGCTGGGGCACGATGTGGCGCTGGGCGATCTCCATTTTCTCGAGCGTCGTGTAGCCGTCGACCTCGATGATCTCCGTGCGGTCGCGCAGCCATACTGGAATCTTGTCGAGCTCGTTGGCGGTGACGATAAAAATCACCTCGGAGAGGTCGTAAGGAACGTTAAGGTACTGATCGCGGAAGGTGCTGTTCTGCTTGGGATCCAGGATTTCGAGCAAGGCCGCGGTCGGATCGCCGGCGTTGCCCTCGCGGCCGATCTTGTCGACCTCATCGAGGAGCATGACGGGGTTGACCGTGCCGGCCTGCTTCATGCTGTCCATGATCTTCCCGGGCATCGAGCCTTGATAGGTCCTGCCGTGTCCGCGCAGCACGGTCTCATCGTGGACGCCGCCGAGCGAGAGGCGCACGAACTTGCGTCCCATCGCCAGCGCGATCGAGCTGGCGATCGTGGTCTTGCCCGTGCCGGGGGGTCCGGAGAGGGCGATGATGGCGCCTTTCATTGAACCCGTCTTCTTGCGCACCGCGAGGAACTCGAGAATCCGTTCTTTGACTTGATCAAGACCGAAGTGCTCTTTGTTGAGGATCCGTCGAGCTTGCGCGAGATCGAGGGTGTCCGTGGTGCGCTGGCTCCACGGCACGTCGAGCAGCCATTGGAGGTAGGTGCGCAGCTTCTGCGCGTCGCTATCCTTCGGGTTCATCCGCGCGAAGTTGTCGAACTCCGCTCTCGCGGTCTTTTGAACCCCTTCGGGCATGCCGATGGCGAGCATTCGGGCGTTGAGGGCCGCGAGCGAGGCGAGGCTGTCGACGGAAGCCTGATCGCCCGCGGGCGCGACCGAGGCGGGAGACGGCTTCTTCGACAGCGACTGCTTGAAGTGAGCCGTCATTTCTAAAATCACGGACTGAAGACGCTTTTCGGTGGACGGCTCATTGAGCAGGTTGAGCTTGGCTCCGTTGGTCAGGGGCAGTTCCTGCGCGAGCAGATTGGTCAGCCTCTCGGGATTGCGCTCGGTGAGAGCCTCCTTAAAAAAGTCGTTGTCGAGCTGCGCGTCAAGCGGGCCGTAATGCGCGAGCGTGCGCTGAGCCAGATTGGCGAGAGAGTCCAGATTTTCCTTATCGCTCGCCTCGGCCGTAGGATAAACAACGCGAGCCATCTCCAGGCCCGAGGACTTCGTGTAGCCGGCGATTTTCACGGAACGAATCACGGTCATGACCGCGGTGCGCGCGCTGACCGTGTCGCTTTTAGGATGCGTGAGCCGCACGAGGACGCCCGTCTCGCTGACGGCTTTGGAGTCGTCTTGGTACGTAAAGACCAGATAGCCGCCTTTGCTCATCACCTTGGGAAATAGGTCGCGGAGCCCGGCTTCATCGAGCGAGAGCCGTCTTTCATTTACGCCGGGAAAGTATATCGTCTTCCCCGCGAAGACCGGGACTTCCGCAGGAGGACTCCAAACCGTGACGGCGCGGGTCTGGGACCCGTCGTCGTTCGATCCCCGCGGAAGGCTGCCGTCGAAACTGCCTCCGGGGTTCTTTTTTTGGTTGTCGGCGCCCTTCTGCCCGGCCGCGGTGATCAGCGACGCAACCGCGGTGACCGCGTCTTGAGTGCTGCCGACACCGGAGATCGCGTTCGCGGGGGGTTTGGTTAAGATCGAGGGAGCTTGCGGCTGGACCTGAAGCGCGCGGGGAGCGGGGAGCGCCGATGGCAGGAGATTCATCGGCGAGTATGCCGCGGAAAGACCCTGAGTCGGCGACAGCAGCCCGAGCGTGGAAGTCCCGATCGGGCCGACGCGGCCTTTTGTCTGCGACCAAGCCTGCGTCCCCGGCAAAGCGGCGAGGAAGGAGGCCATCACGATGCGCGCGACAACGGGCGATGCCCGGAGAGTCCTCGTGCTCAGATTGTCTTTCATGTGATCAGGATAACAGCGGGGCGCGAAACGCGCGGGGGCCGATAGGGCCTTGGCGGAAGGGAAAGGGCCTAGGTCGAATTAGGCCCTTTGGTCTCTCGCTTAGCGAGAAGTTGCGCGAAAAATTGGAGGTGCGAGCGGGATTCGAACCCGCGAATAATGGTTTTGCAGACCATCCCCTTAGACCACTTGGGTATCGCACC
>JAYVZL010000058.1:0-2514 GCA_043783505.1 Elusimicrobiota bacterium | reverse complement strand
ATAGGCGCCGGCGCGGTGTATGGATCGCTGTCGAATATCGCGGGAGCCACGACTTCGAGCGCGGCGAACGTCATACCCCCGGCTAAGCCGAGGAATCTGAGAGCGCAATAGAGGCCATATGAAAGCGATGCGAACGGCATTAATGACACTCCTGCTGACGAGCCTGGGCATGGCTACGCATGCCACCATATTCTGGGATGACAGTTTCGAGACATGCGCTGTGGGGACTGGGAATGATTTCCCGTGTGAAGGGTGGGACGACTTCGGGCAGGAAACGCTGACGAATCTACGCGTAGTCACAGAGCAAGCGTTGAGTGGGTCGAAATCAGTTCGGCTTCGCTCCGATGAAGTTCCTGGGGACATTAATAATCTTGGTAATATAGGGGCTCGACCATCTATTTATAAACATTTCCCCTCCATGAATCACATATTTTATCGCCTAGCAATACGCCAGAAAGCAGGGTTCGTGCTGAACCCTGTCAAGCCGACAACAAAAATATTTCGCATACGACCACAGAATACGGCGAACGATCCTGCCCCCGCTGATGGGCTTGGGTCCTATCCTGTGTTCTGGCTGTATAATCATTACAACACATGGGCCATCAACATCGAGCAGCCATGTGATCGCAAGGTAGGCGGGTTTTGGCTCACAGGCCCCGCTCCTCGACCTGACCAATGGGATCAAATAGAAGTAGAAATCATCATGAACACCGGAGGCCTTTCAAACGGTGGATTGCGCATGTGGGTGAATAATGTATTGGTGATACAGGTGCTCGACAGAGCATGGGTGAGCGCTACGCCTTCCGGCACGTCATGCCCAGGGTCGCCGAACAATCCGTACTGGCATCCATCAGATTGGAGTGCGAGCACCGCGCAGCTCTACAATCAAGCTGGTAACGGGGATAGATTCTACGACAACATAGCAGTGGGAAGCTCACGCATTGGACTTGTCAATGGCACTCCGCCGCCACCTCCACCCGTCGACACTCAAGCGCCGTCTATCCCAGCAAGCCTGCGCGCGCAAGCCGTGTCGTCTTCGCAGATCAACCTGACCTGGAACGCCTCCACCGACAACGTGGGCGTGACCGGCTACCGGATCTTCCGAGCCAGCGCGCAGATCGGCACCGCGACGGGAGCCTCGTATTCGAACACCGGCCTGAGCTCCTCGACGGCTTACAGCTACACCGTCGCCGCCTACGACGCCGTGGGCAACGCCTCAGGACAATCCGCGGTGGCAAGCACCACGACGCACGCGGCTGCAACCGGCACGGTCGGGGCGGTCAATAACCTGAGTGCCACCGCGACCGGTGCAAATAGCGCGACCTTGAGCTTTAGCGAGGTCACCGACGGGGCTGGTCAGCCGGCCAAGTATGACGTCCGGTTCAGCTCCAGCGGAGCTCTGTGGGGCGGAGCACGATCCGTCACCCAAGGCACCTGCGCGACGCCGCTGGCGGGCACGACGGTGGGTGCTGTGAAGACCTGCACGGTCTTGGGGCTCTCGCCCTCGACGGCCTACCAATTCCAACTGATCGTGTTTAGAGGCACAATAGGCGCCGGCGCGGTGTACGGGGCCTTATCGAATCTCGCGGGGGCCACGACCTCGAGCACGGCTAACGTCATGCCCCCGGCCAAGCCGAAGAATCTGAGAACGCAATAGAGGCGCTCCCGTTCCTCGATTCTTAACAAAATTAATGCGCGTTTGACGGGATTTGGACAGAATTGCGCCCTGCGCTAAACAGTGTTTTCTGGCACACTTAGGGCATGGAGCACTCCAAGTTTCTGCGCGTGCCACGATTTAGGGATGACGAGGGGCAATAGCAGTTTCTCCGTCTCGTACCTCATGGGTGCGGGCAACGCCTCAGGACAATCCGCGGACGCAAGCACCACGACGGCGGAGATCGAGACCAAGATCCGTGAGCTCAAGTGGGACTACGGGGTCGACGGCTTTGCCCAGAAGCGGTTCTTCGCCACGGAGGCTGCATTCCGGCTGATGTGCGTGACCTGCAATCTGATCAGCCTTCTTCAGGAGAAGATCGGGCAGCAAGGTTACCAGACGCTGGGTACGCTGTGGGCGCATCTGTTGACCTGCGGCGCGGTAGTTGGCAGCGATGGACGCAAGACGGTTCTGCGCCTATCGCTGGCGGGACCGTGGCGGGAACGTTTTGAGCGGGCACTCAAAGCATTCTTCCCGACGACGGAAGTCAACTGCGCGGCAGTTGGAGCGGGCTAAATCAATCCGGGGCAGGGGGTGTAGATCAAGGCGGAATTCAGCCAAAAAAGTCTGGACGAAATTATCCGGTCGCTTCAGACGGCGTGAAGCGGCCAACCGACGATTTCAGGTTAACTAAATCATCAATCAATTGACAGGATTCGACCTGAATTGAGCCATGCGCTAAACAGTATTTTCTGATACACTTACACTCCTGTCCGGGGAAAAACGACAGGGAATCCTTCGCCAGTTGTAGAATGAAGTTGCTTAGACGCCATTCTACGACGGAGGATTCCCCTTGGCTC
>JAYVZL010000057.1:0-2515 GCA_043783505.1 Elusimicrobiota bacterium | reverse complement strand
TGCCGTCCTTCTTGAACACGATATCCGCGGCGGGCAGCGGCTGGAGAGTTATGAGATCATAGACGACGCCGTACCAGGAGCGCTGGGTCTGATTCGGAGTCTCGGGGACGGGCGCGGCCACGGCCACGGTCATGAGCGGGGTTTTTTGGTTTTCCGGGCGGTCAGCCTCGTCAAGGCGTGCGGTGCTGAGGTGCGGCTGAGACATGAATCCCGGATCCGGCGTAATCGTTGGAGCCGGGTTCGGCGCCGGATTCGTCATCGGGATCGGGAAAGGGATCGGGAGCGGGGGGGCCGGTCTCTTGTCCTTGAGCCAATGGGACGGCTCGCGCGTCTTCTCGACCTCCGCCTGGAATTCGTTCCATTTGGCGTCGAGCGGCTCCTTGAGCACCCCGCGGAAGCACCAGGCCGCCGACAGCAGCGCCGCGGCGGCGATGCCGGCCCTAATCAGTTTGGGCCGCCGCAGCCGGTGGAGCTCCGCATTTCGCGCGAGGGTCAGGCCCTCCTCGAGCTCCATGTCGTCGCGAGGCGTGCGGCAATGGGGGCAAACCACTTCGTCCAGGCCCACGAGCATGCCGCACCGCGGGCAAGGCACATTCTCCATTACCTCCTATATAGCAGGAAGAACGGGCCCCGTCCAGGCTGGAAGTCCCATTCTTGACTAAAATGGTCAGGAATGATATACTGAGGCCGTGGCCAACCAAGATCTGAAGGAACTCGCCGATCGAGAGTATAAATACGGCTTTAATTCGGACATCGAGACCGATCAAGTCCCTCGCGGGCTGAGCGAGGACACCGTCCGCATGATCTCGGCGAAGAAGAACGAACCCGCCTTCATGCTCGAGTTCCGGCTCAAGGCCTACAAGCACTGGCTGACGATGACCGAGCCGGCTTGGGCCGCCGTCCATTATCCCAAGATCGACTACCAGAACATCATCTATTATTCGGCTCCCAAGGCCAAAAAGAAGCTCAATTCGATGGACGAGGTCGATCCCGAGATCCGCGCCACGTTCGATAAATTGGGCATCCCGCTCGATGAGCAGAAGATGCTGTCGAACGTCGCCGTCGACGCGGTCTTCGACAGCGTCTCGGTGGCGACCACGTTCCGTAAGACCCTCGCCGAGGCCGGCGTCATCTTCTGCTCGTTCTCCGACGCGGTCAAGGAGCACCCCGAGCTGCTCGAGAAGTATCTGGGTTCGGTCGTGCCCTACACGGACAATTTTTTCGCGGCGCTCAACGCGGCCGTGTTCTCCGACGGGTCTTTCTGCTACATCCCGAAGGGAGTGAAGTGCCCGATGGAGCTCTCGACCTACTTCCGCATCAACGCGAAGGACACGGGACAATTTGAGCGGACCTTGATCGTGGCTGAGGACGGCGCGAGCGTTTCCTATCTCGAAGGCTGCACGGCGCCCATGCGCGACGAAAATCAATTGCACGCCGCCGTCGTCGAGCTCGTCGCGATGGACGACGCGTCGATCAAGTATTCGACCATCCAGAACTGGTACCCCGGCGACAAGAACGGCAAGGGCGGCATCTACAACTTCGTGACCAAGCGCGGAAAGTGCGCGGGCAAGAGGTCGAAGATCTCGTGGACGCAGGTCGAGACCGGCTCCGCGATCACGTGGAAGTACCCCTCCTGCATCCTGATCGGGGACGATTCCGTCGGGGAGTTCTACTCCGTCGCGCTCGCGAACCACTACCAGCAGGCCGACACGGGCACGAAGATGATTCATATCGGCAAGAACACGAAATCAACCATTATCTCGAAGGGCATCTCGGCGGGGCATGGCCAGAACACGTATCGGGGCCAAGTCAAGATCGCCAAGTCCGCTTCGGGAGCGCGCAATTACTCTCAATGCGATAGCTTGCTTCTCGGCGATAAGTGCGGCGCGCACACGTTCCCTTATATCGAAGTCGGCAACACGACCGCGACGCTCGAGCATGAGGCGTCCACCTCCAAGATCGGCGAGGATCAGCTTTTTTATCTTCGCCAGCGCGGCCTGTCGACCGAGGACGCGGTCGGCATGATAGTGAACGGCTTCTGCAAGCAGGTCTTCGCCGAGCTCCCGCTCGAGTTCGCCGTCGAAGCCCACAAACTCATGAACATCTCCCTCGAAAGGAGCGTCGGCTAAAGGAACCCCAATGCTGAAAATCACCAATCTCCACGCGAAAGTCGGCGAAAAAGCCATCCTCAAGGGCATCAATCTCGAGGTCAAGCCCGGCGAGGTCCACGCGATCATGGGGCCGAACGGCTCCGGCAAAAGCACCTTGTCCTACGTGCTCGCCGGCCGCCCCGGCTACACGGTCACCGACGGCAAGGCCGAATACAACGGGGTTGACCTGCTCGCCATGGATCCCGAGGTCCGCGCGCGCGAAGGCGTGTTCCTCGCGTTCCAGTATCCGGTCGAGATCCCCGGGGTGTCGAATAAATATTTCCTGAAGGCCGCCTACAACGCGCAGCGCAAGCATCGCGGCGAGCCCGAAATGGACGCGGGCGCGTTCCTGAAGTTCATCAAGG
>JAYVZL010000056.1:0-2520 GCA_043783505.1 Elusimicrobiota bacterium | reverse complement strand
CGATCTACCGAATCCGAAGAGAGGTTCGTGAAGGTCCGCACCAACACCCGCCAGCGCAAGAACAGCGCGGTGAGGCCTCCGGCGATGAGCATACCGGTCGCCGGCCACATCACCCACATCAGGACCTTCCTGCGCGTGAGTTGATCGATGACGCCGTGGCCGAGGAGCATGTCGGGCAGGACGTACCACGAGATCACCGTCCCCAAGAGCATGCTGGCGTTGATCCGCATGCCCACGAGCATGCCGGAGCCGAAGGAGAGCAGGCTCCAGCTGACCCCGAAGGCCATCTTGGCTCCATTGGCGCCGATAGCCGTCATCTCCGGGATACGGTACCAGGCCGCGGCGAGCACGCGCGCGTCTTCGCGCAGGATCATGAGGATGGCCGACAGGCCGGTGCTGATGCCCATCGAGCGCGTCGTGGCGCGGGCTTCGTCGCCTTTGGAGTCGAGGATGATGAGCGTCTCGGCGGCCGCCACGCCGTCGGCGAAGGTCAGCTTCTCATCGATAACGAAGTGGCGGCGCATCGGCACGGCTAGGAACACGCCCAGCATACCGGCGGTGGTCAGCCACAGAAACGACTGCATCGGGGTGATCACGAGCGTAAACCCGAGCGTTGGGTCCATCCTCAGCATGTCGAAGGCCGCCATCAGCACGCACAAGAACGCGGTCTGCCCGGCCGAGGTGCCGGCCGTCTGGACGATGTTGTTTTCCCAGCGATTGTAGTCCTTAAAGAATATCCCGAGCGCCAAATAGCCGAAGAAGGCCGAGACCACCGAGATGTTCGGCCCGAAGCCGAGTTTCATGACGACGTAGGGATAAGAAAGGCCGATCAAGGCCGCGACGAACATCGCCGCGATCACGGCGCGCAGGGTGAACTCGCCGGCTTCCGGAGGCTTCTTCATGGCGGTAAGATAGCGTCTGACGCACCGCTGTGTCAACGCGTAATCGTGTCATTAGCCTCAACTTGATAATCACTGTTCCCGGTGTAGGTAATATCGCGCGAACGACATAAAAAATCCCCCGCGCGAGCCGAAGCCCGCGCGGGGGATAGTGTCTTGAGGCTTATTGAGCTATTGGACGAACGACGGGCAAGAGGCGGCCCGTGAGTTGTATTCCTCGGTGCATCCGTCATAGCAGTAATCGCTGTTGGCGTCGCATTGCTCCACGCAATCCGAATCGCCATGGCAGGCGCTGACGCAATCTTCTTGCTCGTCCTCGCAGCTGCCGTTGCACTGGCGGCGCAGTCCGTCGTAATGGCTCAGGCACGCCGCGCGGCGCTCGCCGCGCCACACGATCCAGCCCCACCAGTAAGGATAGCCGTTGCGCCAGTTCCAGCGGCCGTAATGGACGCCCCAACCGCGATGACCGTTCCAGCGGCCCCAGTTGCGATGGGGATTACCGCTGCGCGGAGTCTGATGACCGGGGCGGCCGGGGTGATCGGGCCGACCGGGCCGATTGGGCTGACCGGGTTTTCCGGGACGTCCAGGCTGTCCGGGTCGGCCGGGACGACCGTTGCCGGGGCGACCAGGCTGACCGGGGCGACCAGGCTGACCGGGACGACCAGGCTGACCGGGGCGACCGCCGCCACCACCGCCGGGACGCGCAGAGTCAGCGTCTTCGGCTTCCATCTCCGCCTCATCTTCCGCGGCCTGCTCTTCCTTGAGAATGAGCGTGCTGTCGCGGACGGCGTCTTTGAGGACTTCCATCTGCGAATTGACGCCTTCGGTCTTATCCAACGTCCTCTCGATTATCGGCACGAACGTTTCAGCGGCGAACATGCTAGTCGTCAAAGCGACGATGGCGATCGCAGCTGATGCGAGCGACATTTTTCGGTTGACCATTATTACACCTCCGTTGTGAGGATGACTGATGGCAATACAAGCAAATAGCTCCGTAGGCGTGAAGCGCTTTCTTGCGCCGCGATGAGTTAGACTAGGGATATGAAACGCTTAGCTTTGGCCCTTCTCGTCACCGGCACCCTCGGCGCCCTCTCTGCGCGCGCGGATGAAGATGGGAAGCTGGGCGCCGGCGTCATCCTGGGAGTGCCTTTCGGCGCGACGGCGAAATGCTGGCTGAGCGACCGCCATGCCGTTCAAAGCGCGCTGGGCGTCTCCGACGGCGATCTCACCGTCAGCGCCGACGTCCTTCATAATTTCAACGATCTCCTGCCCCGTAAGCACGCCGGCCGCCTGCCGGTATACGTCGGTTTGGGCCTCAAATATAAGGCGGAGAGAAAGACTTTCCTCGGCCTGCGCTTCGTCGGCGGCGTGTCTCTCTTTCAGACGAAGAAGTCGCTGGAATTTTTCGCGGAAGTGGCCCCCGTCCTGCGGCTCGCCCCCAACGAGGGCGCCGCCTTCGACGGCGGCGTCGGCGTCCGCCGCTATTTTTAGCGGCGACCGATGTCCCCGTTGGTCCGTTGCTCGAAAGCAACAAGGGCCTAAATAGAATGGTTTTATTCGCGCTATTTAGAGCAACGGACCAACTGATAGCCCATCCTGCCCGTCGAGAAAATGGTGTTTG
>JAYVZL010000055.1:0-2520 GCA_043783505.1 Elusimicrobiota bacterium | reverse complement strand
GGAGGAGCCGGCAGCCACGACATAGCCCCCGTCGGCTTTGAGGTCGATGCCGGGAAGTATCCCGTTCTTGGAGCGCAGGCCGCCCTCGGGATAGAGGTAGTAGAGATGCCAGCCTCCGCTTGGTGTAGTGACTGTCAGGGTCGGCGGCAGGCCTTTGAGCTCGGCCAGAGACTCGCGGCCCCTGGCCCCTTTCTTGATATCTACGTCGATGACGGCGACGCCCGACACCTCGCCGGTGGCCAGGCCGATGTTGGGGTTCTTGTGCTTGGAGAAGTCCTTGCGGACCGCGAAGGCCGACTTGCTGGCGTCCTTGAAGCCGTTCTTGGTCAAGGGCGTCTTGGCGTTGGAGGCGACCGGGAACACCGCCCAGCCCTGCTCAACGCAGGCCAGGGCCCGCTCCTCGATCAGCTTCTCCGGCGGGATGTTCGCTTCCTTCTCGAATTCGTTCATTTGCATTTTCTCCGCATCTTGGCGATAAAAAAGGCGCTGCCACCCCGATTCCCGGGGCGACAGCGCCTCGATTGTTTCGATAGCGCGCGACTTTAGGCGTTCAGCGTCTTAAGTGTTCCCATGGACCCCTGCGTTCTCCGGCGGCAAGCCGTGGATGAGCGCTTTCAAATTGGTGATGACGCCCTTGTACTCCAAGGGGTCGACGCGGGCGCGGCGCGCGTAGAAATCTTGGATGAGCTCGGCCCTGCGCGGGGAGTCTTGCAGCACGAAGGCGACGCGGTTGGCGGCGACCCGTTCGGCGCGGACAAGATTGAGGCCGGAGCAGATCAGAAAAGACGCCACGTAGAAATCGGAGAGCGTGTAGTCGGGGAGGGGCTGCGCGTTTCTCATCTTTTCTTTTCGCATCATGCATTCAGTTTATCCTGCCGCGTGTTGCGAGTCCATAAACAAGTCAACTTGTTTATGGCCCGACGAGGCCTGGAGCATGCCGCGATCGTGACGGAGGAAATCTATCTGCGCTGGCGGCACAGAAAGGCGGTCGCCTACTTCGCCAAGATCGCGCGGCAGCTGGGCGATTGATGGGGAGCGCTACGAGCAAACGGTCATGTACTCCGGCTTTGACATGCGGCCGACGCGTTAACTTGGTTAGAATTACTAAAATCTTGCTGATGATTCGAATCCTAGTTGTCGAAGACGACCCGAGCACTCAGAGCCTTTTAACAGGCGCCTTAAAGAAATGGGGCTATACGCCGCTCTGCGCCTCGAGCGCCCATGAAGGCCGGAGTCTGCTTTCGGAGCATGAAGATATCCGCCTCATACTGCTCGATCGGGGACTGCCCGATGGGGACGGACTGCAGATCTGCCGGGCGCTCAAAGCTGATCCAAGAACTCGTCATGTGCCCGTGATCGTTCTGACCGGCCTTGAAGAGTTGGAGGATGAGCTCGGGACCTACAAGAGCGGCGGCGACATCCACCTGACCAAGCCGATCGATCTTGAGCGCCTGAAACGCTACGTCGCAACCTTTATGGACCGCATACCCTATCGAGGCGAGGATTCAGACACTCTTCGATGCGGGGCCCTCACTTTGGTGCCGAAATCAAAAAAAGCCATCATCGGGACAGATTCGATCGAGAACATTTCCGACCGCCTCTTCGACCTCCTCTATCTCCTTGCCTCCAAGCAAGGACAGGCCGTCCCCGTGAGGCTGATCACGCAAAAGCTCTGGGGCGGACACGTTAAAGATGCTTCGGTCGCCGTGAACATCTCCCGCCTCAGGCGACGCCTCGGCCCGCGCTTCAGCCCTCTCATCAAATCACTGCACGGCACGGGGTACGCCATCGACGTCACCTTCAAGCCGGCATCCGCCTAGCCGACGCAAAACCGTTGCGCCGCGGCAATCCGGATTCTTGCAAGAATCTTACAAGCCGGATTTTCCCTGTCACAAAGGCCGCCGGCTATTGAACGAATCGCGGTTTGCGATCATTCTATCGCGATGAAGTCGTCGCCGCTCAAGAAGGTCCTGCTCGTCGATGATGATTCCTCTTTGCGCAAGACGATATCGATAGCCCTGCGTGGCATGTTCGATTTGTTCGAGGCGAGCGACGGCGGCGAGGCGCTCACGGTGCTGAAAGTCCAGCGGCCGAAACTCATGCTTCTCGATATCGCAATTCCGACGATGAGCGGGATAGAGGTGCTCCAAGTGGCCCTCCACCTCGACCCTTCTTTGATCGTGTGCATGCTGACCGGAGAAGACGACGTCGGCGTCGCCAAGCACGCCCTGGAGATGGGCGCGGTCATGTATATGACCAAGCCTTTCGATGTGGACGACCTGCGGGCCGAGGTCAAGCGCCTGCTGGGGCCCGAGAAACAAGATCCCTATCGTCCTTGGAGAATCGCAAGTTGAGTTGTTTTAGCGCAATCCCAACCGTCCGGCGACCGACGCCTTCCCGACAGGCCCCCTCCTCTTCTTACAAGAGTCTTACAGACAAGCGATTTCTCGTGCAGGGATCGAGCGACTATTGGCAGTTATCCATTTCCAGCCTACAGTGGAGGCGTATGAATCCCAAAAC
>JAYVZL010000054.1:0-6637 GCA_043783505.1 Elusimicrobiota bacterium | reverse complement strand
AGCTTGCGCGGGCGTTCGCTGCAGCTGGTGGCGGGATTGGACAAGGCGACGTCGGGAACGGAGGAGCTGCGTTTGAGCGATCCCGTCTTGGTGCGCGTCTCGCACGCCTTCGTGCCGCTGTCCTTCTTGACGGGGCCGGAGTTCGCCCGCTGGAGCGGGTATGAGACGCGTTACGACGACAGCTCCCGCACGCTCGTCGTCGAGCGGCAAGGCACGGTCGGCGCGCCCCGGGTTTTTTCTTACAAGGGCCGCACGCGCGTCTCCTTGGAGTTGACGCCCGGCGCTTCCTACCGCTCCTCCCCGCGGGGCACCGGAGGCGTCGATCTGATCGTCGAGTACGGCGTGGCCGAGGGCGAGGAGGCTGCCTCGATCGACGATGGCATCGTGTCCTCGTACGCGCTCAAGCAAGAGGCCAAGCTCACACGCTTGTCGGTGCGTTTCGCCGAGAACGGCCAGCGCTGGCGAGCTTTCGAGCTGGGCGCGCCGCGTCGCGCCGTCATCGAGGTTTACGCGCCCGGCGCGGAACTCCCCGTGGAATCAGCGCCCGCTCCCGTTTCCGTGTCGGCGTCCGCCCCCGCGCCGACGGTGGCAGCGGCGGCGATTCCTCCGGCGGCCGCGAAAAAAGCGCCCGTTGCGATCCCTCCTCTTCACGAGGAGCCGCCCAAGATGGCCAAGAAGGCGGCCAAATCGCGGCGCCTCATCATCATCGATCCAGGTCACGGCGGCAAAGACCCCGGAGCGACCGGCCGCCGCGGGACGCGCGAGAAGGACGTGAACCTCGCGATGGCCTTCGAATTGGCGCGCGTGCTGCGTGAGCGCGGGGATTTCGAGGTTCTTCTGACCCGCAAGGACGACATTTTCGTGCCGCTGTCCGAGCGCTCGGAACTGGCCAACTCAAAGGAGGCCGATCTCTTCGTGTCGCTTCACTGCAACGCGGCGAGCAATAAGCACGAGAACGGCTTCGAGGTCTACTCGGTCTCCGAGACCGCCTCCGATCCCGAGGCCGAGACGCTGGCCGCGGCCGAGAACTCGGTGCTCGCTCTTGAGGGCAAGAATCCGCACGACGAGACGGCGAAGATGATCCTTCTGGCCATGACCAAGACGGAGATGATCAACGAGTCCGCGGCCTTCGCGGCGCTGGCGGCCAAGAAAATAGGCGCGCGCGTCGACGTCGCGGCGCGCGGCGCCAAGCAGGCCGGTTTCTATGTCCTGCGTGGCACGCACGCGCCCGCGATCCTCGTTGAGATGGCGTTCGTCACCAACTCCACGGACGAGGCCAAGCTCGCCTCCCGGCGCTTTCGGCGGACGATGGCCGAGGGCGTCTCCGCGAGCGTGGCCGATTATGCCCGGAGGCAAGGATGGCTCGAGTGAGTAGGAAGTCTCCCATCGGCGTTTTTGACTCGGGGCTCGGCGGCTTGACCGTTTTCAAGGCGCTGGCGCGGCGCATGCCCGAGGAATCCCTGATCTACTTCGGCGACACGGCGCACGTCCCTTACGGTTCTAAATCTCCGGAGGCGATCGTGCGATTTTCCACGGAGGTGGCCCGTTTCTTGGCCGCCCGCGGCATCAAGCTCCTGATCGTGGCCTGCAACACGTCCTCGGCTTGGGCCTTGCCCGCGATCCGTCGCGCCGTGAAGATCCCGGTGATCGGGGTCATCGAGCCCGGCGCTCGCGCCGCTCTCGCTGTCACTCGGGGCGGGCGCATCGGCATCATCGGCACCGAGGCGACGATCAAGTCCAACGCCTATCCCAAGGCGATCGCGGGTCAGGCGCGGCGGGCCAAGACGCAATCTCAGGCTTGTCCGCTGTTCGTGCCGCTCGTTGAGGAAGGCTGGTGGAGCGGGCCTGTCGTCGAGGCGGTGGCGCGCAAGTACACCGCGCCGCTTAAGCGCGCGCGAGTGGATACGCTCATCTTGGGCTGCACGCATTATCCCTACTTAAAGCCGGTCTTGGCTCGCGCGATGGGACCGGGTGTGCGTCTCATCGACTCGGCCGAAGAAACCGCGGTGGAGACCAGGCGCGTCCTCTCCGAGCGCGGCTTGCGCGCGCCGAAAGGCCGCCGCGGGGGCCGTGAATTTTACGCCTCGGACTCCCCGGAGCGCTTTAAACGCCTGGCGCGGCGCATGCTCGGACCCGGCGTGAGCCGGGTGCTTCTTCACCCCTTCGACTGATGAAAGACATGATCGCCTTGACGGGATTGGCCAAGCTGCGCGTGGACGCGGGGTTTTCCCGCGTCGGGCGAAAGCTCTCCGCGTCCGACCCCACGGATCAGGCGCTGATGATCTTGGCCGCGCGCGCGATCGCGCAGGCCAACGCGGTCATGGCGCTGAGCGAGCGCGGTCTGGCCAACGAGGCGCTGCCCATACTGCGCGGTCTTGCCGAGATGTGCCTGACGATGCGCTGGGTCGCCGAGAAGGATTCGACCGCGCGCGCCGTGTCGGCGCTGGGCGAGCTTCAGGACCCGGACTGGGAGACGCATTGGCCGAGCGCGCGCTTGCGCGAGCGCGCCGAGTCCTACGCCGTTTCCGGCGCGGCGGTGGAGGCGGTGCTGGGCTCGGTTGTGGATTTTGCCCGCGGCTCGGCCCAGGGCTTGCCCTGGGGCCACGTGTTCGCCGCGGCGACCCGTCCGGGACGAAGCGCGGAGGACGTCCTGTCCTCGGCGGCGATTTTTCTTGGGCACGCGCTCAAGGCGTTGGACGCCCGCTGGTCCGGGGAGTTTCCGGGCGCGGAAGAAATGTGGGCGCGCGCGAAAGTTTTGAGAGGATAAAGAGATGATGAATGAAGACACGTCGGGACCTGCCGGGCAATCGGGGCAAACCCCTCAAGGAGGGGGCGAGCAGCCTGCGCGCCAGCATTCACAGTCGGGCGGCCAGCACGGTCAGCCTGGCGATAATCAAAGCCGCCGGCGGCGCCGGCGTCGCGGCGGAAGAGGGCGCAGCCAAAACCAAGGCGGCGGCCATTCTCAGGGACAGCGCCAAGGAACTCCTCAGCAGGGACACCGCCAAAACGGAAGCGGACCCCGGCCGCCCCAGGCGCCTCAGGGACCGCAGCGCACCGAAGTCGAGCAGTTGTTCTCGGCGAAGACGCCGGTGGATCCTTATGAATGGCTCCAGCTTGAAAAGGGCTCGACTGATCCCTCGATGCGCGCGCTAGACCTTCTCGCCCCGATAGGCAAGGGCACGCGAGGATTGATCGTGGCTCCTCCCAAGGCCGGAAAGACCACGTTCCTCAAGCAGATTTCGAACGCGGTCCACGTCGTGGATCCAAAGATCCGCCAGTACTGCCTGCTCATCGACGAGCGCCCCGAGGAAGTCACGGACTTCAAGCGTTCCGTGCCCGCCGAAGTTTGGGCGTCGTCATCGGACCAGTCGTACGACAAGCACAAGCGTCTAGCCGAGGACTTGATGCGCGCCGCACTGGAGAAAGTCGTCGCGGGAGAAGACGTGTTCATCCTGCTCGACTCGCTCACGCGCTTGGCGCGGGTATACAACCAGTTCGCCACGGGAAACCGCACGATGTCGGGCGGTCTCGACTCTCGTGCGATGGAGACGCCGCGGCGCTTTTTCGGCGCGGCGCGCAAGATCGAGGGCGGGGGGTCGCTGACGATACTGGCGACGATCCTCGTCGACACCGGTTCGAAGATGGACGACATCATCTTCCAGGAGTTCAAAGGCACCGGAAACATGGAGCTCGTCCTTTATCGCCAAGCGGCCGAGATGCGCATCTTCCCCGCGCTCAAGGTCCGAGACAGCGGCACCCGAAAGGAGGAGAAGCTCTTCACGCCAGAGTACCTTGAGGGCGTCTACAAGTTGAGAAGGCTAGTCGCGGGCATGGGCGACATCGAGGCGATCAAGGCGTTGACCGAGATGATGCGCGTGCACAAGAACAACGCGGCGCTGCTCGCATCCCTGCGCTGACGGCCATGGATCGCCAGCCCATCGTCACGGCCAAGGCGCCGGCGGCCATCGGCCCCTATTCCCAGGGGATTTCCGCGGGGGAGTTGGTGTTCGTCTCGGGACAGACGCCGCTTAAGGCGGACGGGACCATGATAAACGGCTCTGTCGCCGAGCAGACGGAGCAGTGTCTTAAGAATATTCAGGAAGTGCTTCGGGCCGCCGGTCTCGCCATGGACCGGGTGGTCAAGACCACGGTGTACATGACCGACTTGGGCCGATTCGCGGAGATGAACGAGGTGTACGCGCGCGGCTTTACGGCCCCGTTCCCGGCGCGCGCGACCGTGCAGGTGTCCGCCCTGCCTAAAGGCGCGGCCGTCGAGATCGACGCCGTCGCGGTGCGGCCTTAGGGAAGATGCTCCCACGCGCGGCGGTCGCGGCGGCGCTAGCACTGCTGATCAGCGGCGACGTCGCGCGGCTGGGCTGGGAGGCGATCGGACTTTGGCGCTTCTTATTCCCCTTCCTGAGCCTTTTCCTTTTTATCGAGATCGTCCGCGCGCGGCGGCGCGTCGAAGACGGGGAGGTCTTTCTGCTGGGGGCCGCGGCGGCGCTGTTGTACGCGGGCGTCTACACAAAAAGCCTTCAGCATGGTCTTCAACCCCTGGGCGTCTACTGGATGCGTGTCGTGGAGGTTGCTTTCGACGGCGGGATGACCGCCGTGCTGTCTTTGCAGGTCCTCGCCTTTGCGCGTCCGCGCGCGAAGACGAAAATCCCGAACGCATTTTTGTTCCTTGGCCTCGCGGCCATTCTCGCCGGCGCGGCCTGCGTCTACGCGATCAAGACGTCCTTTAATTTTTATCAAGGCGAGACGTTGATGAGATCGACGCTGTTCGGTGACGTACTTTTTATCATGCTCGCGGGAGCGCTGATTCGCCGCGCCAAGAAGCAATCCGAAGCGAGTTCGTCGTCTGGCCGTGAACCGTGGATCTTCGCGCTGGCGGCCGTCGTCGTCTGGCTTCCGGGGGGGCGGTTTATCGCCCACCTATGCCTGATCTCGGGCCTGCGGGAGCTGGGGCTCTATACGGCTGTCGGGATCTGGACCGTTGGGATCGTCGTGTCATTTCGGAAACTGTGGCTTGAGCCCCGCGAGACTGACATTCCGGCCGTTCATTCTCGCGAAGCGGCGGGCGTCGCGATGTGGCGCGCGTGCGGGACGATCCTCCTGGTGCTGATCATAGGAAGCATGCAGACGGACGGCCGCGCTGAGGGGATGCTCGCCGTCCTTATCGACCTTCCGACCCGTGCCGTGTTTGCATTTATTTTTGCGAAATACCGGCTGAAAGTTTAAAAACCCGGCAAAAGGCCCAGATATGCCTGGGTCTAAGGACCCTCAAAACGTAACCCAGACCGATGTGTCCTGGGATTAGTACTTGGGGGTCTTATGATCAAAATCACAGCAATCGTTTTTAGCCTATTGATAACCAGCATCAGTTCTCCATCATACGCTTGCGGGGGCAAGGGGATTGTCCTCAATGATGACGTGATTTTGAGGACGGAAGGACTTCATTTTCCGAAATCCGAGCCCAGAAAATACGTCTCCCTCGATATTGAAGAGCGCATGGCTGCTGTGTCCCAATGTCAGAAGGAAGTTTTTTCCAAGGGCGGTTTTGGAGCCGTTCTTTCCGGTCAGGATTGTCCCTCCTCGACCGTGTCGGCCATCGATTCTAATGGAAATAAAACCCATCAGGTGACCATGCTTCTCAGCGACACGACGGCCACCTATGTCGTTAAAGACCTGCAAACGGGCGAAACGAAGACTTATTCCGGCCAATTGCATACGCGCGGCGGCTGCGGACTGGCGGAAGCAAAGTAAATCCAGTCCGATAATTTTAGCGTTATCCCCAAACTCGTCGCGCGACGAGTTTGGGGATAACTATCCAACGCCAGACTTCCTATAATCCAGGGATGACCGTGCGAGTCTACGAGTACGAAAAGTGCTCGACCTGCCGCCAGGCGCTGAAGTTTTTGGACGCCCGAAAGGCGGCCTATCAGCGAGTGCCGATCGTCGAGCAGCCCCCGACCTTGGCCGAGCTGAAGACCATGCTGGCATTTGTCGGCGACCTGCGCCGGCTGTTCAACACCTCGGGCGTCGTTTACCGAGAGATGGGTTTGGTCGATAAGCTTAAGACGATGAGCCAAGGGGAAGCGCTGGCCCTGCTCGCCAAGCACGGCAAGTTGGTCAAGCGCCCGTTCGTCCTGCTCCAAGACCGCGGCCTGCTCGGCTTCAAGGAAGACGAGTGGAAAGCCGCGTTCAAGTAGGACGAATATGAAAGTATCGGTTCTCATTCCCGCTTACAACGAGGCCGGCACCATCGCGCGCTGCTTGGACGCTGTTTACGGCCGCAATCCCGGCCGCGATCTCGAGCTGATCATAGTCGATGACGGCTCCAACGACGGCACCGCCAAAGCCGCCGAGGCTTCCGCTCGGCCCGGGACCAAGGTCCTTAAACACGAGAAAAATTCAGGCAAGGGAACGGCGATCCGCACCGCGCTGGCGGCGGCGACGGGCGAGGTCGTCCTCATCCAGGACGCCGATTTGGAATATGATCCCGCGGACTACGCGGCTCTGCTCAAGCCTTTCGAGGACGGCCGCGCCGACGTAGTCTACGGCTCGCGCATTCTCCGGTCGGACAACGGCCGCTCCTACGCGCGCTATTATTGGGGAGGGCGCGTATTGTCGTGGT
>JAYVZL010000053.1:0-15613 GCA_043783505.1 Elusimicrobiota bacterium | reverse complement strand
GGCACCGCCACCGGCAGCTTGAACATGCTCATGACCGGAGCCGTGTACTCAGACGCCGCCGGCCTTCCGCTCACCGCCGGGGCCAGCGCCAACGGCACAGTAACCGTGACCGCGCCGCCCGCCACGCCCGTCCTGACCTCCATCGCCCTGACCCCGACGACGGCCGTGATCGCCTCCGGAGGCACCCAGCAGTTCACCGCTACGGCTAAGGACCAGTTCGGCGCGACCATGTCCGGCGTCGCTCTGACGTGGGCTTCCAGCAATGCTCCCGCCGTTACGATCAACGCCTCAGGTTTGGCCACGGGCACGAACACGGGCACGATGACGGGCACGGGCAGTGGTGTCATTGCCAGCATCACCGCCTCGGCCTCGGGCGTGACGAGCAACTCCGCCTCCTTGGCGGTCACTCCGGTGCCTCTGGCACCGATCTTGAAGGCCTACCCCGCTTCAGGTCTGCCGGGCGCCACGGTCACTTCTAACATCTTCCTCGAGTCCAGCACCGCCTCCATCACTGGCCTGCAGTTTAATCTCACCATACCGGCTGGCTTGACAGTGGGAACCGTCGTCGCCGGCTCACTCCTGACCGACGCGGGCAAGAGCGTCAGCACCAACCTCTCGGGCAACGTCTTGACCGTCATCGTCTTCGGCCTCAACCAGACCGCTATCGGCACCGGCGTTGTGCTCCACGTTCCGCTGACCATCGCCGCCGGCACCGCCGCCGGCAACTTGACACTCGCCGTCTCGGGCGCCGTCTACTCCAACGCCGCTGGCCAGCCGATTGCCCCCGGAGCTAGCGTCAACGGCACCATCACCGTGACCGCCCCGACCGGAACGCCCGTCCTGACCTCCATCGCTGTGACCCCGACGGCGGCCGTGATGGCTTCCAACGGCACCCAGCAGTTTTCAGCGGTCGCTCGCGACCAGTTCGGCGCGGCCATGTCCGGCGTCACCCTGACGTGGGCCTCGAGCAACGGCTCCGCGGTCTCGATCAATACCTCCGGTTTGGCGACGGGCAACAATGCCGGCGCGTCCGCGCTCACCTCCAATATCACCGCCTCGGCTTCGGGCATCACCAGCAATGCAGCCGTCTTGACGGTCAATGCCGCTCCGGTGGCGACGGTCCCGACGCTGACGGCAGGAACCGCTTCAGGCGCCGCGGGCACGACGGTCTCCTTGCCGATCACGTTTAGCCCCGCCTCCGCCTCGGTCGCCAGTCTCCAGTTCAACCTCACCGTGCCGTCCGGCCTGAGCGCGGGGACGATCGCCGCCGGCTCGATTCTGACCGCGGCCGGCAAGAGCATCAGCGCCAACCTCTCGGGCAACGTCTTGACCGTCATCGTCTTCGGGCTCAACCAGACCGCCATCGGCGGCGGTACCTTGGCCACCGTTCCGCTCACGATCGCTGCGGGCACCGCGGCCGGCAATCTGAATATGAACCTGTCGGGAGCCATTTACTCGAACGCGGCCGGAACCGCGATCACCGGGGGAACTAGCGTCAATGGCACGGTCACCGTGACCGCTCCGACTCAGCCCCCCGTCAATCCCGGTGCGGTTTCCAATTTGAGCGCCTCGGCCGGTTCAACTAGCATGAGCTTGTCCTTTACCGAGGTCAACGACGGCACGGGCCAGCCGGCTAAGTACGACATCCGCTTCCAGTCGCCGACGATCGCCTGGGGCTCGGCGCCCAGCGTCACACAAGGAACGTGCACCTCGCCCCTGTCGGGAAATCAAATCGGAGCGACGCGGACCTGCACCGTGCTGGGGTTGACGCCTCTCACTCAGTACGAATTCCAGATCGTGGCCTACCGTGGCACGATGAACGCGGGTGCCGTGTTCGGCCCGATCTCATCGCCCCTGAGAGCCACGACCATCGGGAACTCGGGTAGCGCGAGCGTCATATCTCCGACGTTGACCGCCGCAACGGCTTCGGGCCTGGCCGGGACCACGGTCAATATTCCCCTCGCGTTCAATCCCGGCACGATGTCCGTCGCCGGACTGCAGTTCAACCTCACCTTGCCGGCCGGTTTGAGCGCGGGCGCCATGAGCGCCGGCTCGATCTTGACGAGCGCCGGCAAGAGCTTGAACGCCAATCTCTCGGGCAACGTCTTGACCGTCATCGTTTTCGGACTCAACCAGACGGCCATCGGCGCCGGGACTTTGGCCACCATTCCCCTGACTATCGCCGCTGGCACCGCCGCCGGCAACTTGAACCTGCTGGTTTCCAACCCAATCTACTCGGATGCCGCCGGGACCGCGATCGCTCCCGGTGCCACCAGCAACGGCACGGTCACCGTGACCGCCCCCGTCGGGACGCCGGTTCTGACTTCCATTGCGATCACGCCCACGGCGGCGACGATCGCCGCCAACGGCGCCCAGCAATTTTCAGCGGCCGCTCGAGACCAGTTTGGAGCCAATATGCCCGGCGTCCTCATTAGCTGGGCGACCAACAACCCCGCCGCCTCAGCGATCAACGCCTCCGGTATGGCTACGGGCCGTAACACGGGCAGCAACGCCCAGACGGCCATCATCACCGCCTCGGCCTCGGGCATCACCAGCAACCAGGCGACCTTGACGGTCAACGGCACCGGCGTGACGCCGCCCCCGCCGCCGACGGGAGGCTCGCCGACCTTGGCGGCCGGATCGGTCTCGGGCCAGGCGGGCACGATCGTCAGCCTGCCGATCACCTTCGACCCCAGCACGGCCGCTATCTCCAGCATACAGTTCAGCCTAACCTTGCCCGCCTCCCTGAGCACGGGCACGGTGATCGCCGGCCCCACACTCGTCACGTCCGGCAAGAGCGTGATCGACAATCGCTCGGGCAACACTTGGACTTTCATCGTCTTCGGGCTCAATCAGACCACGATCGGCGGCGGCACGCTGTTGACGGCCCAGCTTAAGATCGCCGCCGGCACGTCCATCGGCGCCTTGAACCTGCCGATCTCGGGCGTCTACTACTCCAAACCGGACGGTACCGGCATCGCCGGCGGAGCCAACACCAACGGCACGGTGAACGTGATCCCCGCCGGTTCGGACACAACCGCTCCGATCATCTCCAACGTGAACATTCCCGCGGCCACGGTCTGGGCCACCTCGGCCGCCGTCAACTGGACCACTAATGAGCCCTCTGACTCACAGATCGCCTATGGGCTGACCTCGGCCTTAGGCAGCCTCAGCCCTCTCAACGTCTCCCTGGTGACGTCGCACTCCATGATCATCACCGGCCTGTCTCCGGCGACCCAGTACTTCCTCCAGGTTCGCTCCAGGGACGCCGCCGGTAATTTGGGGTCTTTCCCTTCGCTGAGCGTCGGCACTGCGGACGCCGGCAATCTGGCGGCGTCGTCTCAGGTCTCCTTTAGGACCAAGCGCTTCCGCGTCGGGATTCGCATGATCCGCACGCCGACGGGCGCGCTCACCGCCACTAACGGCGCCTCGGCCCCTGCCTCCTCCTCCCCCGCGGGCAACGGCGGCTTCCAAGGCGCCATGCTGATCAGCGTCGCCCAGCTCGAAGAGGGCTTGGAGCCCGCGACCTCCGTCAAAATGCTCCACAGCGACATCAACGGCTCGACCTACACGCACACCTTCGCCATGACGTCCATCGACACCGTCAACTTCGTGGGCTACATCAATTCGACCCTGTTCAAGGGGGCGGGCAGGATGAAGTTCATGGCCATGGTCGAGGACGCCCACGGCACGTCCGATCAGACCCCCGAATACGACATCAGCCTCACCAAGACCCTCACGGTCGGCTCCGAGAGCGGTTACTTCAAGGTCCCTGACATGGACCTGAGCGTGCGCATCGCGCCCAGCGCCAACGTGGGCGAGGTGCAGTTCACCGCCTTGGACGCTTCCGAAATGAGCCTGCGCGCCCGCAGCGAGAAGGAGATCGACTTCCGCTACGGCGACCAGCCGATTTCCCCCACCGACGTCAAGCTTCCCGGACAGTCAGCCACGGTCTTCAATCAGCCGGTCACCATAACGCTCGCCTACTCCGACGTCGACGGTATCGACAAGAACGGCGACGGCATCCCCGACGGCGACGGTTTCGTCGACGGCACCTCCATTCCCGAGCTCGACTTGCGCCTCTTCACTCACGACGGCCTGCAGTGGAGGCTGATCGGCGGCCGTGTCGACCCCGTCAAGAACACGGTGACGGCCACCATCAATCACTTCACGAACTTCGCGCTCTTCCCCTCCAACTCGAGCGTGGCCGCCTCCATGGCCGGGCTGGCCCTGGAGAAGTTCTTGACTCCGACCGTCGTCGACGGAATCAACGACGTCGCCACCTTCGGCATCACCGCCGAGAACGTGACCATCTTCGACGTGATGGGCCGCAAGGTCTACAGCGCGAGCCAGAGCAACAGCTCGGCGATCATCTGGAACTGCCGCGACGAGATCGGCCGCATCGTCGAGTCCGGCGTGTACATCGCCAAGATCAAGCAGGCCGACGGCACCACGGTCTACCAAAGCTTCGCGGTCGCGAAATGAGGAGCATCGCTATGAAACACAAATGGATACGGACGCTGGCAGCAGCCCTGGTCTTAAGCGGCGCGAGCGCGAGTCTGGCCTCAGCCGGCGGGCAGGCCCAGGAGAAGTTCCTAAGCCCCACTCTATCCGACGGGATCAACGACGTCGCCACCTTCGGCCTCGCGGCGGATCAAGTGAACATTTACGACTTGAGGAATCACCGCGTCTACAGCGGAAGCCGTAACAACGGACCGGCGCTCATCTGGAACTGCCGCAACGAGATGGGAAGCATCGTGGAGTCCGGCGTCTACATCGCCATGATCAGACAGAACGACGGGACCACTGTCTATCAGACCTTCGCGGTGGCGAAGTAGCGTACCGTTTCATGAATTTTATTTTAGTCGTCGAAGATGAAGAGGACGTGTCCAGCTTCCTGCGCTACGTGCTGGAAAGCGACAGCTTCAGCGTCGAGACCGCCGCTTCGATCGCCGAAGCGCGCGAACTCCTAAAGGAGCGCACCCCCGACGCGGTGCTTCTCGACCGCGGCCTGCCCGACGGCGACGGCTTGGACCTGTGCCGCGAGCTCAAGGACGTCGCCGGCCGCCGGCCCCCCGTCCTCATCCTGAGCTCGCGCAAGGACGAGGTGGAAGTCAAAGAGGGCTTCGACGCCGGAGCCGTCGACTACATCATCAAGCCCTTTCAGTTCGTGAACGTGCTCGCCCGGGTCCGCGCCCAGGCTTGCGCTTGACGCGAAAACCATCTACACTTCGGTCATGTCCCATCGCGTGTTGGTCGTTGAAAACGACGTCGACATCCTAGGCTATTGCAAAACCGTCCTTGAGTCCGCCGGCTTCACCGTCGACACCTGCGAAACCCTGACCGAGGCCCGCGTCCAGTTCAACGCCAAGCGCCCCGATCTGGCCGTGCTCGACATCGGCTTGCCCGACGGCACCGGCATCGACCTCATGCGCGAATGGCACGGCTATCCGGGCCCCAAAGTCCCGGTGCTGTTTCTGACCGCCCGCGGCGACCTGCAGACGCGCCTGGAGTGCTTTCAGGCGGGAGCACAGGACTACCTGTCCAAGCCCTTCGCCGCCGAGGAACTCCTCGCCCGGGCGAAAGTCCACCTACAGGTCAAGAAATCCCAGGAAGATCTGATCAAGCGCAACTACGAACTAGAGCTCATCGCCCGCGCCCGCCAGGACATGACCGACATGATCGTCCATGACCTCAAGGCCCCGCTCACCGCCATCAAGGGCACCATCGAGCTCATCCACGGACGCGGCCTCATCAGCCTGGACAACTACTCCTCTCTCCTGCAGAACGCAGGGACCGCGGCCGATTTCATGCTTCTCATGCTCAACGACATGCTCGACTTGGCCCAAGCACGGCAGACCGGCCTCAAGGTCGCGCTCATCGAGATCGAGCCCATGCACCTCCTGCGCAAGATCCAGACGCTCTTCGCCAGCCGCCTGCAGTTAAACGCGTTGACCTTGGTTCTCCGCGCGACTCCGGACATCACAAGAATCCACGCCGACCAGAACCTTCTCTACCGCATCCTCGCCAACCTGGTCGCCAACGCGGTCAAGGCGGCGCCCGAGGGCAAGACCATCGAGCTGGCGTGCACGCGGCAGGGTAAAAACATCCAATTCGAGGTCCTGGACCGCGGCCACGGCGTGCCCGACGCGGAGAAGAAGCGCATCTTCGAGAAATACACCACCAGCGGCCGCAAGGACGCCGGGGTCGAGACGGGCTCGGGCATCGGCCTGAGCTTCTGCCACGCCGCCGTCGCGGCCCATAAGGGCCGCATCTGGGTGGAAGACCGTCCGGGCGGCGGAAGCCGCTTCATCGTCGAACTCCCGCAGTAGTCAGGTTTTCGACAGCATCTTCGGCCACGAGTCGAAGAGGAAAAGTTCTCCTTCATGACCGCCCGCCGTGATCTTTGTCCCGACGGAAGCGTCGTCGTAGCGAACCATCCCCAGGCCCGCGCTTCCCGAGACGCTCGTCACCAATCCGATCTCGCGGCCGTCTCGAAGGAGGACGGTCTTCACGGGTGGCGCACTCTCTGAGAAACGGATCCCCATTAAACAGCGGTTCACATGGCCCCGGTATATGAGGCGAGACACCGTCTCCTGGCCCATGTAGCAGCCTTTGTCGACGCTGATCGCGGCCTCTAGCCGGCCCTCGAGCGGCAGTGTCTGCGCGTCGAGATCGGCCCCAAACCAGGGCATCCCCGCGGCGACGCGCAGCTCCTGAAAGGCGCCATCGCAGAGTATCTCGGCGTCGCTCGGCGGATCGACGCCCAGGACCAGGCGCGCGGGCTCGCTTAGGCGCGGCCAAAGGTGGCCGCGCTCATAGCCCGCGCCGATGAACAGCCATGCCCGCGGCGATAGGCGCTCGAACGTCGAGCTCGACAGCATGATCTTTTTCTCGAAGGCTTTTTGAAAGCCCTCGGCCGCGTCGGGACGCGTCACCGCCAGAACCACGCCCGGCCCTTCCATGTACAGTTCGCAGTCGGCGACCAGCAGGCCCTTGGGCGTGAGCACGCAGGCCGGCAGGCAGACGTCCGGCGCGAGCTTCTTGAGATCGGCGGTGACCAGGCCTTGCAGAAAATCCACGACGTCGGGGCCGTGAAAACGGAAGAAACCCCAATCCACAACTGGAAACACTCGCAGGCCCATGCGGGATTATAGCGGATTGGGGTATCATGCTCTGATGAAACGCTCAATTGGCTTGTTGTTGGATATGGACGGAGTCGTCTGTCACAACATGCCCGCGCATGAGCAGGCGTGGCGTCGTTTTTTTCGCGGCTACGGCATCAAGCTCGATATTGACGAATTCCGAGCCAACACCATGGGCATGCCCACGCGCGAAGTGCTGCGCCATTATTTTAAGCGTGAAATACCACTCGCGGAGGCAGCGAAGCATGCCGCGGTCAAAGAAAACTATTATCGCAAGCTCTACCTTCCCAAACGGCGCGCTGCCGCCGGCCTTCGCCGCTTTTTAACAGAGGCCAGAGATAAGGGCTCGCGCGTCGGTCTGGGTACGGGCTCCATGGACGACAACGTGTCCTTCATCCTCGACGGCTTGCGCCTGCGCGCGAGCTTCGACGCGATCGTCGACGGCGGTATGGTAAAAAAGGGCAAACCCAATCCCGAAACGTTCCTCGCGCTCGCCGATAAACTCAAAGTGCGCCCCGAGGATTGCGTCGTCTTCGAGGACTCCCTTCTCGGCGAAGAAGCGGCGCGGCGCGCCGGGATGGCCATCGTGGCCATCACCACCTCCCATCGCGCCGATGAATTCAAGCACGCGCGTCTGAAGGCCCGAGATTTCAATACGATTACACTCGCCCGGGTCGCGGCGGCTCGAGGGTCTCGGGCCGGTAGCGTCACGTCCATACCTATGTTAGAATCGTCTCGATGAAGCTCGTCACCTTCGAGGTCTCGACTCCGCTTGGTCCCGTCGAACGCCTGGGCGCTTGGCGAGAAGAGCGCATCGTTGATCTCAATCTAGCCGCCTGTCTTTTATATAAAAGCGGCAACAAAAGTCGCCCCGAAGACCGCGCTAAATTTTTTGTACCGCCCTGCCTCCTGGGTCTTCTTGACGGAGGCGACGAGGCCATGACCGAGGCGCGATTGTCGCTCGATTTCGTGAGGAAAGAACCGACTGGTCCGCGCGGCGAGCGCGTCGTCTGGATGGACTACGAGGTTCGCCTCCTCGCTCCTCTCCCCCGCCCCCGGGGCCTGCGCGACTTCTTCGCCTTCGAGGATCACGCGAAAGCCGGCGCCGCGAGGCGCAAGGAGACCTTGGCTCCGGAGTGGTACGACCAACCCGTGTTCTACAAAGGCAACCCCCGCTCCATCATCGGCCCGGGCGACGACATCCCCTGGCCCTCGTTCACCCGCAAGCTCGATTTTGAGTTCGAAATCGCGGCCGTCGTCGGCAAGGAAGGCCGGGACGTCGCGGTCGCCAACGCTCCGCGCCATATCGCCGGCTACATCGTCATGAACGATTGCTCGGCGCGCGACATCCAGAAGAACGAGATGGTTTGCCGCATGGGACCCGCTAAAGGCAAGGACTTCGCCTCCGCGCTCGGTCCCTGGCTCCTCACCAGCGACGAGTGGAACGGAAAAATCCCGGAGTTACGGGTCCGCGTCAACGGTAAAGAATGGAGCAGCTCCAAGGGAGCGCAGCCCTACTGGAATTTTCCGACTATGCTCTCGCACGCCTCGCAAAGCGAGACGCTTCTGCCGGGCGATCTTCTCGGCTCCGGCACTTATTTCTCGGGCTGCGGGTTGGACATGGATCGTTGGATACAGCCCGGCGACGCGATCGAGCTCGACGCGGGACCCCTTGGAGTCCTCAAAAATACCGTCGGCAAGCCCGTCGAACAAACCCATCTCAAATATAAGCAGACCGGGGCATACGCATGAGCGTGATCATCACCCGCGGGCGCGTGCCCAAGACGCCGCATTCCGAGTTCTACTCGGAGCCCGAAGTCCTGTCCCTCGAGGAGATCCACGGCGTCTCCGGCTTCAACGGCGACTGGTCGCGCAAATACCACTACCGTAAATACCCCACCCAGCAGGTGCGCGACGCGCATCGCCTGCCCCTCGACCTGCGCCCTCAGCTTCTGCCTCCCCAGCCGCTGCAGCCCTGGCATATCCGCACGGGTCGCCTGAAGGCTCACGGCGACATGGTCAGCGGACGCGTGCCGCTCGTCTACGGGACGACGACATTGGTCTCCGCCGCGCATTTTGAAAAATCCTGTTCGGCCGACAGGTTCTTTCGCAACGGCGACGGCCACGAACTTTGGTTCGTCCAAGAAGGCTCGGGGCTCATCGCCGCGGAATACGGCGTTCTTCCTTTTAGAAAAGGGCACTACGTCTGCATTCCCAAAGGCACGACGCACCGCGTCGAACTTGTGAGCGAAGAGTGCTCCTTGCTGATCATCGAGTCGCGCCTGCCCATCCAGTTCGCGCCGCACTACCTTAACACTTCCGGACAAGCCACCTTGATGGCGCCCGTCACCGAAACCGAGATCGGCCTTCCCGAATTCCGTCCACCACGCGACGAAGATGGCCTATTTCGCGTCTGGACCAAGCACGGCGGAGGCTTCATCACCGAGATGTTCCTCGGCCACCACCCTTTCGACCTGATCGGCTGGGAAGGCGCATTGTACCCCTACACTTTCCACGTCGACGACCAGCACCCGCTGGCGCGGCAGATCCACACCGCGCCGCCCACGCGCCAGACCTTCCAGTCGGGAAACGGGCACAGCGGCTTCTCCGTCTGCACGTTCAAGGGCCAGATCGAGGGCTGGCACCCGCGCGACGTGCCCGCCCCCTACGCTCATTTCAACGTGGACAGCGACGAGGTGATGTTCTTCTCCAACACACACTACGGCGCGCGCAAAGGGATCGTCGAGCCCGGCTCGTTCACGTTCCACCCCGGCTCGCTGCCGCACTCGCCGCACGGGATGGAGGCTCGCCGCTCCTTCGCCGAGCGCGGCAAGCTCTCGGATTACCTGGCGGTCATGCTCGACACTTTCTATGAGCCGCTGGCCGTGGCCAAACAGGCCTTGCCCCTCGCCGACAGGGATTATTCCACGAGTTGGAACCGCGCCACGCAGGGCATCTCGTCGGCCTAAACCCATGGATATCGACCCCGAGACGCTGGCGGTCCGCGATCGCTACAAGCTGATGATCGCGACCATCCTGCCGCGGCCGATCGCGTGGGTGTCGACGGTGTCTCCCGACGGCGTGCCCAACCTGGCGCCGTTTTCTTTTTTCACGGGCATCGCCGCCAATCCCATGTCGGTGTGCTTCGCGCCGGTCAACGACCGCAACGGAAAGAAAAAAGACACGCTAATCAACGTCGAGATGACCAAGCAGTTCGTGGTCAACATCGTCAACGAGACCAACGCCGTCAAGATGAACCAGACATCGGCGAATTATCCCTACGGCGTGAGCGAGTTCGAGAAGGCCGGCCTCACGCCGCTGCCTTCCACATCGGTCAAGCCGCCGCGCGTCGCCGAGAGCCCCGTGGCTATGGAGTGCGAGCTGATCTCGATCGTGCGCCTGGGCGAGGGCGCGCTGGCGGGAAATCTCGTCATCGGCAAGGTCGTGCGCTTCCACTGCGACGACAAGATCTACGCCGAGGGCGGCATCCGCCACCAGGACCTCAAGGCCATCGGCCGCATGGAAGGCTCGTGGTACGCGCGCACCGCGGACGCTTTCGAACTCCCCCGTCCGGAGACGACATGAAAAAACAGCCCTTCCACAATTTCGTCGTCGACCACATGACCTTCTTGGTCGAGCCAGACCTGTACAAGACCACCTACGCCCTGTTCCGCATCATCTTCGGCGTGTCGAAGACTGATCTGATCTACGAAAAGCGCAGCAATTGGCCCGGCCAGAAGAAACAGGCCTCGATGACCTTCGCCACGCGCTTGGGATTTTCCGACGGCCTGCGCACCCCCGACCAGACGATTGTCGCCGTCGTGCAGCCCACCGAGCCCAAGGGCCAAAGCTCCCACGTGCGCAGCATGCTCAAGAACCGCGGCGGCGGCTGCCACTGGCAGCACATCGCCCTGCGCACCCCAGACCTGATGGGCTTCCATAAATTCTGCCTGGAGCGCGGCGTCAACTTCATCACGCCCGTCCTCAAGGACGCCGAGGAAGACTTGATCCAGGTCTTCAGCGGCGAGTGGATGGTCCCCGGCGGGAAGCCCACGGCCACCTTCTTCGAGTTCGTCCAGCGCGACCCCAGCGACGAGCTTCTCAAGGAGCTCGAGACCGCCTCCAACCGCGAGGCCTGGTTCCGCGACAAGACCTTCCTCGGCCTATACGGAAAGAAAGAGAACGAGTACCGCAGCAAGAAGGTCACCCCTTTCATCGACGCCGTGCTGTCCAAGCGCGTAGCCGCGCGCCTCAAGGGCCTCGAGGTTTGGGAGATCGGCGAGGATCTGCTCGACAAAGTCGAGGCCGACATGCTCGAGTACGCCGCCAAGCGCCGCCGATAACTTTAGCCGAGTTATCCACAAACTCGTCTCGCGACGAGTCTGTGGATAAGTCCACGATACGAAAGAATTGAAAAGCATGCTCGCACAAGCGACGAAGAAAAAACAGCACCCGCTCGACAATCCCATCTGGACGGCTCTTACCACCAGCCAGGCCCATCTCGCCGAGAGCGCGGACTTTGCGAAAAGATTTTTTCCCGAGATCAGCCTACTCGCCGGATTTCAGACACCCCAAAAAGGATTCGATTCACTGGCGTCTCTCGTTGGCGTCGGCGAGTCGGTCGGATTGTTCCTGAAAGCGTCCGCCGCTCCCTTGAAGGGATGGACCATCACTCACGACGCCCCGCTTCTTCAGATGATCCACAATGCCGGCGCGATTTCCGCAGGGACTCACGATTTTGTCGAGCTGACCAAAACGGACGTTCCGGAGATGATCGCACTCGCGCAGCTGACGAAGCCCGGCCCGTTCGGGCCGCGTACGCGCGAAATGGGCACGTATCTTGGAGTTCGCGACAATGGGAAGCTCATCGGCATGGCCGGCGAGCGCATGCATGTTCCCGGCTACACTGAGATCAGCGCCGTCTGCACGCACCCTGACAATCTAGGCCGCGGCTGCGCGCGCGCGCTGATGGCTGACCTCGCGACTCGCATTCACGCCCGGGGCGAAACCCCCTTTCTTCACGTCCGCCCGGAGAACGCCCGTGCCGCCGAATTCTACGAGCGCATGGGCTTCACAAAACGCGTCCTCTTCCGTTATACGATCTTCCGTCGCGACGATATTTAGAGCGTCGCGAACAGATCGATCGACCCCGAGCCGCTTGTAAAATTCGACGGATTTCGCGACATTCTCGCTGACGATCCAGACCGCTTCCAAGCCCATGCGGCCTCCGTTCCAAATTCTAAGACAGGACTGCGATCGTCTCTTTGAGCTGATCGCGGCGGGCCGACGCGGCCTCGTGCTGGGCCTTGGCCTCGGCGATCTGCGCCTCGGGGGCGCGGGCGATGAAATCGGGGTTCTTGACCTTGGCCTCGATCTTGGTAATGTCGGACTCCGCCTTGGCCAGGTCCTTGACTAGGCGCTGGCGCTCCTTGTCGAAGTCGATGACGCCGGCCAGCGGAATATAGAACGTCACGCCATCGGCCACGGCGGTGGCGCTTTGGGCGGGGCGTCCGTTGGCCGGCTCCAGGCTTTCCAGGCGGGCCAGAGACATCGCGTAGGCTCGGTGCTTGCCGAGAATGGCCTCGGAGAAAGGTCCCGAAGCGACAGCCTTTACCTTTAAGCTGAGCGGAACGTTGAGCTGAGAACGCAAGGAACGGATCGAGGTGACCGCGGCCATCACCTTGCCCATCTCGGCCTCGATCTCCGGATTCGACCAGTCGTAGTCGAGCTTGTGATAGCCGCCGGTGAGGACGAACTCGGCCGACTCCCCGGCGTGAGGCTTGAGCGCGGCGTAGATCTCCTCGGTCGCAAACGGCATCAGCGGGTGCAGGGCTTTGAGCGTGCCGGTAAGAACTTGGACTAGGATCGTGCGCGCGGCCTCTTTTTCTTCACCGTCGATGCCGAGCAGGCGGGTCTTGGCCAGTTCGATGTACCAGTCGCAGAACTCATCCCACAAGAAAGCGTACAGCGCCGCGGACGCGGCGGCCGGATCATACGCATCGAGACTGGCCTGGGCCTTGGCGAGCACTGTCTGATAGCGCGACAATATCCACGCGTCGGCCAATTCCAGGCAGCAATGCGACAGCTTATCGAGCTTATAGCCGCCCGCGGGCGGGGCCTCGGGCAGATTCATGAGCACGAAGCGCGTCGAGTTCCAGAGCTTGTTGACGAAGTTGCGAGCACCCACGACGGACTGCTCATCGAAGGCGATATCTTTTCCAGGATACGCCTGAGCCATCAGCGAAAAGCGCAGGGCGTCAGTGCCGTACTTGTCCATCATCGACAGCGGATCGATCACGTTGCCCAGCGACTTCGACATCTTCTTGCCGCTCTTGTCGCGCACGATGCCGTGGATCACGGCGTCGGCGAAGGGCACCTTGCCTTCGAAGGCCAGACCCATCATCTGCATGCGCGCCACCCACAAGTAGAGGATCTCGTAGCCCGTGACGAGCGTCGACGTGGGATAGTAGTAAGCGAGATCGGCGGTCTTATCGGGCCAGCCGAACACCGACAGTGGCCACAGCGCCGAGGAAAACCAAGTGTCGAGCACGTCGGGGTCCTGAGTCCAACCGGCGCCCGGCGACTCCAGGCTCACGACAGGCTTTTCGTCTCCCTTGTACCAAACAGGGATGCGGTGGCCCCACCAGATTTGTCGCGAGACACACCAATCTTTGATGTTGAGCAGCCAGTCGCGGTAAGGCTTGGCCCAATTCTCAGGATAGATCTTAAAACGGCCATCTTCTAATGCCGCCAAAGCGGGCTTGGCCAATTCGGTCTGCTTGACGAACCATTGCAACGACAGCAACGGTTCAATGACTGTGCCGCAGCGGTAACAGGTCTGCACGGCGCTTTTGTGATCTTCTTTCTTACGGAGAAATCCTTTTGCTTCCAAGTCCGCGATGACCTGATCGCGGCCCTTCTCGCGGGATAAACCGGCGTAACTTCCAGCCGCCTCCGTCAACTTCCCATCAGGGCCGATTGCCTTGATCGCGGGAAGCTTGTGTCTTTCACCTATCTCCCAGTCGTTCTGATCATGCGCGGGCGTTACCTTTAATGCACCGGTACCAAACTCGAACTCCACGTAGGAGTCCTCGATGACCGGGATCGCTCGGTCGATGAACGGGATCAAGACTTTTTTGCCCACCATGTGCTTCCAGCGCGGGTCCTTGGGGTTGACCGCGACGGCCGTGTCGCCGAACATCGTCTCCGGCCGCGTCGTGGCCACCACCAGCCCTTCCCCCCCGCCCTCGAGAGGGTAGTGGATGTGGAAGAGCCCGCCCTTGCGCTCCTCGCGCTCGACTTCGATGTCGGAGAGGGCCGTGCCGCAGCGCACGCACCAGTTGACCAGCCGCTCGCCCCGGTACACCAGACCCCGCTCCCACAAAGTCTTGAAGGCGTGGAACACGGCCTTGGCGCGCGCCTCGTCCATCGTGAAAGCCTCGCGCTCCCAATCGAGCGCGCAGCCCAAGCGGCGGAGCTGGCCTAAGATCGTCTTCTTGCAGTCGCGCGTCCAGTTCTGCATGCGCTCGAGAAAAGCGTCGCGGCCCAGCGCCTGACGGTCGATCTTCTCGGCCTTGAGCTGCTTTTCCATCACGTTCTGCGTGGCGATGCCGCCGTGGTCGCAGCCCGGCACCCAGCAGGCCCCCGTGCCTTTCATGCGGTGGTGGCGCACCAGGACGTCTTGGATCGTGTCGTTGAGCGCGTGGCCGACGTGCAGCGCCCCGGTCACGTTCGGCGGCGGGATCACGATCGTGTATGGCCGGGCCCCGGCGCGCGGCGCGCCGTGAAAGAGCTTGGCCGCCTCCCAGGAAGAAAGGCGCGCCTCCTCGACGAGCTTGGGATCGTAGGTCTTGTCGAGCATTTTTTCTAGAGCAGGTCCGAGGCCAAGGCCGCCAGCGCCGAACGCTCGCTCTTCGTGAAGGTCACGTGGCCGAACAGTTGCTGGCCCTTGAAGCGCTCGACTAAGTTGGTCAAGCCGTTGGACGCCGCGTCCAAGTAATAGTTGTCCACCTGTTGCGGGTCGCCGGTCAGGATGATCTTCGCCCCTTGGCCGGCTCGAGAGATGATGGTCTTGATCTCGTGCGGCGTCAGGTTCTGCGCGTCGTCGATGATGATGAGCAGGTTCGGCAGGGTCCGTCCGCGCAGGAAGGTCACGGCCTCGATCTCGAGGATGCCCTCCTCAATGAGCATTTGGATGTCCATGTCCGTGGTTTCCAAGGCGCCCTTGGGCTTCTCGAGCAGGTAGGAGAGGTTGTCGTAGATGGCCCCCATCCAGTTGGTGAGCTTCTCTTCCTTAGTGCCGGGCAAAAAGCCGATGTCATGGCCCACGGCGATCACGGGCCGCGCGATCAGGATGCGGCGATAGAGCTTTTCCTCCAGGGTCTGCTGGAGCGCGGCGGCCAGCGCGATCATCGTCTTGCCGGAGCCCGCCAGGCCCACGAGCGTCACCAGCTGGATGTCCTTGTTGA
>JAYVZL010000052.1:0-6653 GCA_043783505.1 Elusimicrobiota bacterium | reverse complement strand
CTGGACGAGCCTCGTCCACGAACGAGCGCGCGTGGCCGGCGTCGTCCTGGCCAAGACTCTCGATGTGGATCGGCCCCAGGACGTGGCCGCGGCTGCCGAATTCTTGACGCCCCGGGCGAGCCGATGAGGGCCCTGGGTATTTCCCGCGAGCTGCAGAATTCCCCAAACCGGGAATCCGACGACGCGCTGATCTTGAAGGCCGTGATGGATCAGCTGTCCATCCTGAAAACCGAATGCGTGCTGATGACGCCCGACGAATTCGACCGCTCCGACGCGAAGGACTACGACTTGATCGTGCCGATGTGCGAGACCTATCCACGCCTGATGCGGCTCAAGAAAATCGAGGCCGAGACCGGCATGACGGTCGTCAATCCGGCCGACTCGGTCCTGGGCTGCTATCGCACGAGGATGCTCGATTCTTTCGCGCGGACCCCGGGGCTCTCTTACCCGGCCACCGAAGTGCGCCGCACCACGAGTGAAGCCAACAAGATTCCGCCGTCCTTCGAGGCGCAAGGCGGCTGGTGGCTCAAGCGCGGCGACGTTCACAACACCTGCGCCCACGACGTCGTGTTCGCCGACGACTGGTCGCAAGCCCAGTCCATCCGCCGGGAGTTCGAAAGCCGCGAGATCAAAGACATGGCGATCCAGCGCCACACCGAGGGCGATCTCATCAAGTTCTACGGCGTCGGCCCGGGCCAATGGTTCACCTGGTTCTACCACGATCCTTCCACCGCGAGCCGCCTGCCCTTCGAGCTCGAGGACCTGGCCGCGCAGGCGGAACTCGCCGCCGCCGCCGTGCGAGTCGAGGTTTACGGCGGGGACGCGATCGTGACCCCTGAAGGGAAGATATACGTCATCGACATCAATTCGTGGCCCAGCTTCGCGCGCGTTCGCGCCGAGGCCGCGGTCCAGATCGCCCGGCGCTTGCGCCTGCGTCTGCGCCAGGTCGCCGGAAGGAGATCCTAATCATATGCCCGCGCAAACGCTCGATGATAAATCCTACGCCGTCGGCCCGAAGTCGAAGGCCCTTTTCGACGAGGAGCAGCAGTTTATCGCCCCGGGCCTGCAGACGATCGCGCTCTACGCTCAGATCGCCGTCGAAAGCGGCAGCGGAGCCGAGTTGCGCGATGTGGACGGAAAGACCTATCTTGATTTGGTCGCCGGGATCGGCGTCGCCTCGCTGGGCTACGGCCACCCCGATTGGGCCGCGGCCGTCGCCGCCCAGGCGGCCAAGACGGCCGTCGGATCCTTTACGTCCCGCCATCGCCTCAATTTCCTGAAAAATCTGGCCGGCGTCACGCCCGCGGGCCTGACGCGCTGCCAGCTGTACTCGTCGGGCGCGGAAGCCGTCGAGGCGGCCCTGCGCCTGGCCAAATCAAAGACCGGCAAGTTCGAGGTGATCGGCTTCTGGGGCGGATTCCACGGCAAGACGATGGGGGTAATGGGCCTGCTCAATGACGGCTTCAAGAACTCCTACGGCGCGATGGCGCCGGGCCTGCATCTGGCCCCCTATCCCGACGCCCGCAAGTGCCCTTTTGGGACGGCGGGAGCGCATGATTGCGGCGCTCACTGCCTCGATTTTCTGCGCGAGATGATCAAGCGCGAGACCACCGGCCAGATCGCCGCTATCATCTTGGAACCGATCCAAGGCACCAACGGCAACATCGTGCCTCCGCCCGGCTTCTTCAAGGGCGTGCGCGAGATCGCCCGCGAGCTCGGGGCGGTGTTCATCTCCGATGAGATGATCACGGGCTTCGGCCGCACCGGCCGGATGTTCGGCTGCGACCACGAGGGCGCGGTCCCGGACATCATGACCATCGGCAAGGGTTTCGGGGGCGGGTTCCCGGTCTCCGGCGTGGTCACCTCTGATGAAACGGCCTGCGCCAAGCCCTGGTCGAACCCCTCGGGCTCCTCGTCGAGCTACGGCGGCAACCCCCTGGCCAGCGCCGCCTGCGACACGACCCTTCAGATCATCCTGCGCGACAAGCTCGTCGAGAATGCGGCGTTTGTCGGCGCCACGAT
Organism: Elusimicrobiota bacterium; assembly: GCA_043783505.1. Lineage (GTDB taxonomy): Bacteria > Elusimicrobiota > Elusimicrobia > UBA1565 > UBA9628 > GWA2-66-18. The sequence goes on along the minus strand of JAYVZL010000052.1, from coordinate 4,631 downwards.
GCTTAAACGCCTTGAGGAGATGAAGGCCAAGCGGCCGATAATCGCGGCGGTGCGCGGCCGCGGCCTCATGATCGGCGTCGATCTCGTCAACCCGAGAGACGGAAAGACTCTCGACAAGGCGCTGTGCCGCGAGATCTTCGAGCAGGGCCTCAAGCGGGGCGTGCTGACCATGGCCTACAACCCCAGCCTTCGCATCAATCCTCCTCTTGTGATCACGCAAGAGCAGGCTCTCAAAGGACTGGAGCTGCTTGACGAGTCCCTCGACGCAGTCTCGCGAAGGCACAGCCTCTGAAAAAGATACGGCGCGTCGCCCTGGCGGGTTTCGGCGCGGTCGCCGAGAACGCCCATCTCTGCGCTCTTCGCTCTGTAGGCGTCGACGTCGCGGCCGTCTTCGACCCCGCTCTCGCGCGCCGCGAGGCGGCCGGCCGGCGCGCGCCGAACGCGCGCGTCTACGACCGGCTCGATTCTCTTCTCTCGACGGAAACGGCGCTGGACGCCTTGATCGTCTGCTCTCCTCCAAAATTCCACGCGGACGCCGTGCTCTGCGGCCTTCGCGCCGGCCTGCACGTCCTGTGCGAAAAGCCCCTGACCCTCGAGGCCGAGGGGCTCGAGGCCATTCGCGCGCAATCCGTGAAGCAAGACGCCTGCGTTTACTCGATCAACAACTGGGCGTTTTCACCGCAATGGGCTCAGCTGCTGGAGATCGCCTCTTCGGGCCGTCTCGGCGCGATCCGCCACGCCGAGATTCGCGTCCTGCGCACGAAGCCCTCGGCGTCCGCGCAAGCAGGCGATTGGCGCCGCGACCCGACCGTCTCCGGAGGCGGCATACTCATCGATCACGGCTGGCATAACCTTTATCTGATGCGACGCCTTCTCGGCCTTGAACTGACCTTAGTCGAGACCGTCCTTCATCCCGTCGGCGCCGTTGACGATGTCGCGACCATGCTCCTCGAAGCTCCCGCCGCTTCCGGGACCATCTATCTCTCTTGGCGCGCGGACGAGCGCTCCAACTACGCGTTCGTCGCGGGCGAGACGGCGACGGCCGAATTGCGCGACGACGTGCTGAGCGTGAGGACCGGCGGCCGCGAGGAAACGATCTATTTTACCGAAAGACTCTCGGCCGGCTCGGCCCACCCGGAATGGCTCGCGGCCATGTGGTCGTCGTTTGAAGCCGAGTGCTCGGGTCTGCGTCGCGGCGAGAATCTCGCGGAAGCCGCGTTCTGCTTGTCCTCGATCCGCGGCGCCTACGAGCGCGCGCGAGGGCTGGAGAGTGTCTCGAATGCCTGATTCTCCCTGCGTCTTCGAGCGCGCGATTCTCTGGGTCGCCCATCCTCAGCTTCTTTGGGCCCGCGCGGGCGGTATTTTCGTGCTCGAGCGCCAGCTGTTCACGGCATCTCGCGCGGGACTGCGGTCCGTCTGGATCGCGGCCCACGAGCCCGATCCCGAGCAGCTCGCCCGGCTGCGCGTTCCGCCGGGACTCGACATCCACTGGGTATCCCGGGGAGAGCTGGCGATGTCCCAATGCGAGACGCCCTACCTGGGGATATCCGGCGATCACCTGCTGCGCGTCGACACCTTGGCCTTCGTCGCGCGCCAGCGCTTTCCGGCCTCGGTCAGCTACGAGGACACCTCGCATTTGAGCGTCATTCAAGCGGTTTTGACTCATGAAGACTCCGTCGCCCGCAGCAAGCAGCCTCTGCCCGGGGATTCCTACAGGCGGCTTGAGGCGCCATTCAACCAAGACCAGATCACGGACTGGCTCATGGCCGCGGGCCCAAAGCCGCAGGATGGATTCATGGCGCGCCACTTCGACCGGCATCTGTCGCTGGCCGCGAGCAGGGTGCTGCTTGACTCCTCCATCACCCCCAACCAGATGACTGTGCTCAGCACGATTCTGGGGCTGCTTGGAAGCGCGTTCTTTCTCGGCTCCAGCCGGCCGTTCTACGTGATGGGAGCTCTCCTTGTTTGGCTGCACTCGGTGCTCGACGGCTGCGACGGAGAGTTGGCGCGCGTGCGCTTCCAAGAAAGCCCGTTCGGCTCCGACCTCGATTTCTGGGGCGACAACATCGTGCACGTCGCACTCTTCTCAAGCCTGGGCCTGGGCTTCTGGCTGTCCGGCAACGGCTCTCACACCATCGCGCTGGCGGCGGCCGCGGACGCCGGCGTGCTGGCCTCGGCCTGGACCGCCTGGCATCACCGCCTGGCGCGCCGCGCCGACAGATCCAAGGGACCCGAGGCGGGAGTGACAGACGAGACCTCGGGCGACGGGATCGAATCCAAGCTCTCCCGCATGGAAAACATGCTCGCTCAGCGCGACTTCATCTACCTGCTGGTCCTGCTCGCCTTCGGGGACATGGTGTATGAATTCCTCTGGGCCGGGGCCATCGGCGGCCTTCTCTATTTCGCGATCATGCTGTATCTCAGGAGAATCAACGAAAATGAACAAGCACGGCAGCCGCATCCGGCCCGCTAAGGGCAAGCTCGCCATCCTGCTCCCCGGAATGGGAGCGGTCACCAGCACTTTCATCGCGGGCGTGGAGCTCGTTAAGAAGGGCCTGGGCAAGCCCGTCGGATCCGTCACCCAGATGCAGGCCATACGCCTGGGCAAGCGCTACGAAAATCGCTCGCCGCTCATCAAGGATTTCGTGCCGCTGGCCTCGCTTGAACAACTCGTCTTCGGCGGCTGGGACCTGTTCACCGACGACATGTTCGTGGCCGCGACCAAGGCCGGGGTGCTCGACGCCGCGCAGTTGGCGCCGGTCGCCAAAGAGCTGGCGGCCGTCAAGCCGATGTCCGCCGTATTCGACCCCGCCTACATCAAAAACCTGAAAGCCACCCAAGCCAAGAAGGGCAAGACCAAGTGGGACCTGGCCAAGCAAGTCATGACCGACATCGAGGATTTCAAAAAGAAGCACGGTTGCGAGCGCGCGGTGATGCTGTGGTGCGGCTCGACGGAGATCCTGCCCCCCAACGCCCCCTGCCACGAGGACGTCGAGTCCCTCGAGCGGGGACTCAAGGCCAACGACCCCGCGATCCCGCCGTCGATGATCTACGCCTACGCCGCGATCAAGCTCGGCCTACCTTACGGCAACGGCGCGCCGAACCTATCGGCGGATATCCCGGCTCTCGTTGAACTCGCCGAGCTCACCGGCTCGCCCCTCTGCGGCAAGGACTTTAAGACCGGCCAGACGCTGATGAAGACCACGATCGCGCCCATGCTCAAGGCGCGCATGCTGGCGCTGACCGGCTGGTATTCGACGAACATCCTGGGTAACCGCGACGGCGAGGTACTCGATGACCCGGGCTCCTTTAAGACCAAGGAGAAGAGCAAGATGTCCGTGCTCGACACCATCCTCGAGCCGGAGCTTTATCCCGAGCTGTACGGCAAGTTCCACCACAAGGTCCGCATCGATTATTACCCTCCCCGCGGCGACGCAAAGGAGGGGTGGGACAACATCGACATCCGCGGCTGGATGGACATGCCGATGCAGATCAAGATCAACTTCCTCTGCCGCGACTCCATCCTGGCCGCGCCCATCGCCCTCGACCTAGTCCTTTTCCTCGACCTGGCTCAACGCGCCGGACTTAAGGGCATCCAAGAGTGGCTGTCCTTCTTCTTTAAATCCCCACAATGCCGCGAGGATTTAAAGCCCGAGCACGACCTGTTCATCCAGCATCTCAAGCTCAAGAACACCCTGCGCGTGCTGATGGGCCAGGAAGTCTTGGACCATTCCGGGCTGGACTATTACGATCCCACCCGAACCGCCTCGGCCGCGCCAGTACCGCGGCCAGCCCCCAAGCGCGGCAAGAAAGCGATCGCCGGCCGATAAGCCACGCATCAAAGCACCAACTTATAAGGAATGGCACTTCCCATATGGGGGCCGCCATTTTTGGTATACTCAATATTCCGGTGAAAAGTCTTATTATGAGCGCTCTCGCTGCGGTCGCGCTGTCGTCTTCGGCTTCAGGACAAGCGGTGTCCACGGGGACTCTGCCGACCGTCGCCTCCTCCTCCCAGTCGCTTCCCGGACTGTCGACCGGCTATCTGAGCGCGTCGATTTCGACGGCCGCCGCCGCCCCCTCATCGAGCGTCGTGCCGCGACCCTGGGTGATCGGCGACATCAAGGCCGAAGTCCTTAAGAACACCAAGCTGTCGACGATCCGAGGCGCCATCAAGGGCCGCAAAGGCGATCTGTACGATCGGCCCGACCTCGACAAGGACATCCAAGCCTTGCTCGGCCTCGGGCTTTTCGAGCGCGTGGGCGCGGAGATCAGCCTTCTCGACAAGCCGGTTCCCGAGCACTTCCGCTCGAGCGCGGGCGCGGACCGCCAGATCCTTCTCACTTTCATCATCAAGGAAAAGCCCGTCATCCATAAGATCTCCTTCGAAGGGCAGAAAAAGCTCACCCGCGGCGTGCTCTCCGACCTCCTGACGCTGAAAACAAAAGACCCGTTCGACCGCCTGAAGCTCGACGAGGACCGCGATAAACTGGTCGCTAAATACCAGGAGAAAGGCTTCCTCGACGCCGCTGTCGAGACCGAGGTCAAGACGGACACCGCGACGGCCGCAGTGGACCTGGTTTTCAAGGTGTCGGAAGGTCCCAAGTCCCGCATCGAGCTCGTTGAGTTAG
>JAYVZL010000051.1:0-6680 GCA_043783505.1 Elusimicrobiota bacterium | reverse complement strand
AGCTTCCAACGATAGAGCGCAATGAACATGTGTACTTCACCTCCTCGCGGTCGGCCTCTCCCAAATGCATGCCAAGAAATAGGGCAGCCGTTCGCGCTCCTCCTGCCGCCGACGGACGCATCGTCTCTCGGCGCCAGGGGACGATTCCCCTCGCGCTACGATCCTAAGTCGCAGCCTCGAAAATATCTTCATCTTCAGCGGCCTCCGCCCGTCTGCAGAATCTCGGTCTGCACGCGGTCCAGCGCGCGCCGGGCCGGGACGTTGTTGGGCTCCATGTTCAGCAGTTTGCGGAACGTCGCCGCCGCCTCATCGAGCTTGCCTTGCGAGTACAGGGCGACGCCGCTGTCGTAGAGGTCCTCGATCTGCTTGGGCGAGGCCGTTCTCGCGACGGTGCGCGCACTGCTCTCCTGACGGGCCTTCTCGATTAAGCTCGTGATCGCGCCGATGTAGCCCTTCAGGCGTCCGCGCTCTTCAGAGTCCTTCTCCAAGCGCAGCGCCGCGCGCAGCGCGTTGAGAGCGTCGGCGTTGCGCTTGAGCGCATACAGCGACGACCCCAGCCGCTTGAAGGCCGTGCCGTTGACAGGGTCGACCTGCAGGATCTCGTTGGCGAGCTTCACCACGCGCTCGAAGTCGCGCTCACGCATGGCGACTTCCATGAGCGCCATCAAGCCTCCCACGAGCTTCTCAACACCCCGCGGCGCCTCCGCGACCTCGACTTTAGGCTCGGCCTTGAAGACCGGCGCTACCTTATCGCGGGTCAAGCCGCTCTTCTCCTCGATCGCCTGAGCCAGGCGCTCGATGCGCCCGTCGCTCGAATTCAGGATGCCCGCGTAGACGACCTTCTGCAAGGCGCTCTTCGCGTTGCCCGCCACGAATTGGAACGCTCCCTCGTACAAGGCGGCCTGGGCGGCGTCCGTCTTGTAGCCCGTGATCGTGGGGAAGATCTCGGCGACGAGCTTCATGCGTTCCTGGCTCTGCTTCATGCCGGCGTCGTCGGGCGTCAGAGACTGCGCCTGCGTGAGTTTATCCGAGGCGTCGGCGTAGCGGCCCGCACCCGCGTCGAGCTTGGCCTGGCGCAGCAGCTCGTCGATGGCCGTGCGCTTGTACTGAGCCAACTGCTCAAGCTGGTAATGGAACTCGGGCGTGCCGACTTGTGCCAAGTCGCGCAGGTTCTCGAGGATCGCCTCGTTGAAGGCTTCCTCGGACTGGCGTGACCGGCCGAAGCGCAGAGTCAGACCCATGCGGTGGCTGCCCGACGTCGCGTTCATGCCGCCGAGAGGGAGTGCAAAGCCGTAGTCGAACTGCATGCTCCCGACCTTGTAGGACAGGCCCATGGCCATCTGGCGGAAGTCGCGGCTGCCCAGGGACATCGAGCCGCGGACGCCGAAGGAGCCGTGCAGCAGCGTGGGCAGCCATTTCTCCGCCGCGACCGCCGCGATCTTGTCGGTCGTGCCGTCGGGTGCCGCCTGCATGCGCAAGTCCGCGCTCAAGGTGGAAAACGGCGTCTTGTAAGCGCCGCCGAACTTGAGGTTGCGCCCGAGCCGGTCGTTGTCGGAGAATCCGATGTTGGGCTCCATTAGATGCTGGATCATCACGCCCACCGTCCATCTCGGCCGAACCCGCCACAAGAAGCCCAGGTCCGAGTCGATGTTCGTCTTCGACGCCTTCGCCAACACCGGATCGGGCGTGTTGGTGGCCACGCCGGTGTTGTTGATGGCGTTGGCCGCCTCGCCCGTCCCGCCGATGGAGCGGCTGAGCATCTTCAAGCTGCCTCCCAGGTAGTAGCGGTCGGGATCGGTGGCCGCGAATATGGGCCGCGCGTAGGAACCGATGAACTGACTCTCCGTGTAGAGCCCGCCGGCCGTGAAGTAGTTCCACCCCGCGCCCACCGTGCCGCGGCGGCCCTCCTCGATGGGATGCGCATAGGCCATGAAGGAGTTCTGGATGTTGGACCCATCCGAGAGCCCCGTCATCAGCTTCGAGTAAGTCGTGCCGAACTCGGGACGTTCGAGCGTGGACAGACCCGCCGGGTTGTAGTAGACGGAGTAGACGTCGTCGGCGACGCCGGTATAGGCGTTGCCCAAGCCCGTCAAGCGGGCGCCCACACCCACGTCCTCATACGCGGCCAGCGCCCCGGTGGGGAGCAGGATCGCGGCGGTTACGGCCCACGCGATGAAGCGGCTGTTCATGTTTTTCATGGCTTACCTCACCACCAGGAGGGTTCCCGTATAGATCTTTCCCTCCGCTTCGATGCGATAGACGTATATCCCGCCGCTCACCGATCCTTCGCTCGTGCGCCCGTCCCAGGTCATGTACTGGGGCAGGTTTCCGCCGGGGCACCCCGCGAGAGGCGTGCGCACTTGAGTCATGGACGCGACCTCGGAGCCGAGCAGCGTGAAGACGCGCCCGACGACGCCGGAGTCCGCGAAATTGTCGAAGCAGAAGAAGATCTTGTCGTTCTTCTGGTCGCCGTTGGGCGTGATCACGCGCCCCAGCGGGCCGAAGTAGCGAAAAGCCCCGCTTTGCGCGGACAGGCGCGAAAGGCCTCCCAACGCCAAGAGCGCCGCCGCCAGGGCCGTCACGATCATCTTTCTTAAGTTCATGTCCATTCTCCTCTGCATCTTGTTCATCGCGCCACCACGACGGTCCCGGTGAAGGTCTTTCCTTCGCCCTGGATCTTATAAACATAGACTCCGCTTGCGACCACGCGCCCGGCGACTTTACCGTCCCAGATCAACGTGTTCGGCACCAATCCCGGGCGCATGCCCGCAACCAGCGCTCCCGTCATGTCGTAAACGCTGCCCGAAACCGCCGCGTTGTTGGGGCCCGGGTCGTAGGTGAAGATGATCTGATCGTTGAGGTTGTCGCCGTTGGGCGTAATCACGCGGTTGGAGACGTTGGAGACGTCCAAGACCGCGCTGTCGGAGCGATGCATGGCGCGGATCTGGTAGACGCCCATGTTCGGGGAGTCCACGCTGACCGTCTGGTCGACGGGGTCCACCTTGCCGTACATCTTCTTGAATTCGCCGCCGTTGTACCAGTACATGCCCAGGTCCTTGGGAGACACGTTGGCCGGGCGTCCCGCGGAGAGAGCCATGAAGCCCGAGCCGGTCGAGGAACTCGGAACGACCACGCCGCCCTGCGCCTCATAGCGCACCACGATGCGCGCGGGCTTGGGCAAGGAGAAGGTCTTCAGCTCGGTCACGCCGTTGAGCATGGGCTTCCACTCGACGGTCTGGAACGTCGTGCCGCCGTTGTCCTCCGGGCGCAGGCGGCGCTGCACGGAGATGTCGCCGCCGCGGCCGTTGGTCGCGGCGTTTAGCTCCTTGGAGCTGGCGTCGTCCATGGTGAGCACGGTGTTGCAGCTCCCGACGAAGAAATTGCGCTCGCCCAAAGTCGAGATGGTGAGCACGTTCGTCGAGATGCCCACCGAGTTGTAGGAGTAGATACGGTAATAGTAATTCTTGCCGCCGGCGGGGTCGACTAAAGTGGTCGTGGTGAAAGGCAGACTCGAGAGGTGGACGAATTGCGGGGCGCACATGTCCGTGGCTCGATCGACCGCATAACCGATGAGCTCGTCGATCGTCGGGTTGCCTGTGCTCAGAAACGGCGTACCCTCGGCAAAGCGCGTCGTCGGCGACCAGGCCAGCGTGACGTCCACGGCGTTGGCCGCCACCGTGATGCCCAGCGGCTCCAGGGGGCCGATCGTGAAGGGCACGACCGCCACGCTCGCAGTCGGCGCGCTCTCGTTGGCGCGCAAGTCGCGCGCGACCAAGCGGTAGTAGTAGGTGACGGCCGCCGTCAGCGGAATGTCGATGTAGCTGACCCCGATCGTCGTTGCCAGCGATACGAAAGTGACGAGATCGGTGGAGCGCTCGACGCGGTAATAGGCGAAGTCCAGGCCCTTGCCGGCCGGCGTCAGGTCGGTCCAATCCAGGCGCGCGCGGCGCAAGCCCGGAGTGCCGACAAGGCCCGAGGGTGTGGCCGGCGGTAGGCTGCGCGGAAGCGCTGCGGCCTGTGCCGCACCCGCCGCCTTGGTGTCGATGGGAGAGACTTGCGCGGAGGCGTCGATCGACTTGATCGCGAAGTACCAAGTCGTCGCGGGCATCAGACCGCCGATGATCGCGGACTCGCGCGCTCCCGGAGCCGCGGCGGGGGAAAACGCCGCCGAGGACGCCACCGCGTACCACGCCGCCGTGTTCCCGCCCAACGAGAGGGCCGAGAAGGTCGCGAAGCGGACTTCATAGGACGCGATCGTCACCAAGTTCTGGTTCTTGGGCGCCGTCCAGATCAGGGCCACCTCGCCCTCCGCCGTGCCCGGCAGGGCCGTCAGGTCGGTGATCGGATCGGGAGGCTGCGGCCCGAACAGGGGCATAGCACTCACATTCAGGTTGATCCCGACGGCGGGCACCCGCAGCCAAGCGCCGGCCAACGTCGCAGTGGAGCCGTCCACCGCGCGCACGGCCAAGTAGTAAGTCACCCCCGCCGTGAGCCCCGTCGCGTTGAGCGAGCGCGTCCCGCCGCCGACTCCGTAAGCGGGGATGCTCACCGCGCCGAACGCCGAGAGATTCTGCGCGGCCGCGAAGTCGGCGTCGTTGTTGATGAAGCCCAGCGTTGAGGCCCGCACCTGGTAGACGATCGGCAGTGTGACTGACGAGACGAACGGCTCCGTCCACGTCAGGTTGATGCCGCTCACCAGCGGACCCGTGCCCGCGACAAGGTCGGTGACCGGGGCTATGCCCTTGGCGCGCACGTTCACCTGCGCGCCCGAGACCAGCGAGTCGAAGGGGCCCGTGCCCGCGGTGTTCGTCGTCTCGACGCCGAAGAAGTACTTCACGCCGGAGGAAAGATTGAGGACCGTCGTTTCGCGCGCTCCAGAAGCCGCACTCGCCGCGATCACCGTGGAATCGGGCAGCGCCGCCGCGCGCCAAGCCGCGGCGCTGCCGCCGAGCGATGCCGCCGAGAAGGTGGCATAGAAGATGCGATAGGAGGTCAGCGGCGACGGCGCCGGAGCTGTCCAGGCCAAAGCCACTTGCCCGTTTCCTGGACCGGCCAAGCCCGTCAGATCGGTGATCGCCGCGGGAATCGTGCCGGCCGGGGGTGCCGCGAAGTTGTTCGGGTTCCAACCTTGCGCGACGCTGCGCAGCCAGGTCCCGGCCGCGCCCAGCGCGTCGATCTCGCGGATGGCGAAATAGTGCACGACCCCGCCCTGCAGGCCGGTGATCACGATCGCCGCCTGGCCCCGGCCGGGACCGGGCGTCAGCAGGGGCGAACCGCTAAAGGCCGACAACGGCTTGGCCGCGAGAAACTGGGCGTTCGTGGCGATATTGGCGAGCGTGGAGAGGCGCAGGTCGTAGGTGTACGGTCCGGTCGTGCCCGCGCGAGTGGGCTCGGTCCAAGTCAAATTGATCTCGCCGGCCAGGCTGCCCGGCTGTGCCAGTAGATTGCTGACGCTGGCCACGCCTATGACGCCGACGTTGATGTTGAGGCGGGAAGAGGGAGTCGCGGCGAAAGCGGAGGAAGACGACAGCGCGGCCGCGGCCAACAGCGCCGTGGTCAGCGGGCGCGCGGCCGCCGCGATCCTCTGTACGAGGACCCTGGCGCGCGCCTTGTCTAGAGAATCTCTTCTCAAATTATCTTGGTGAAAGCCTTAATGCTTTGAATGCTTCTCCTGATCTCGATCGGTCTTCGTCGTCACGCTCATCACGAACCAGCGTCGGCCCTTCTCCTTGCCGTCTTCGACGTCCAGCGCCAACAGGAACGACCACTTCCGTCCCGCGTAGCGCGGGCGGTCTGGAATGCGTATGTGAAGCGGCACCGTCACGATGGCTCCAGCCGGGACCCGAACGACGGGACCGGTCTTGAGCCAGCGCGGATTGGGCGCCGGTGCGAATCCCTCCGGAGGATGAAGCTCCTGCGGCCACGCCCGCGACGTCGCGAGCCGGACCGTCAAGGCTTTTCCTCCGGCGTTAATGAGCTTGAGTCCACGGAACGTCTTGTCGCGAAGCTCGGTCCGCTGTCCAAGCGGCACGTCTTCCACGGCACCCTCGCGCGGCGACACGTCGAAGCCCCCTGGGCACTGTTTATGCTCATCGGGAGAATCCCCATCGCCGACCGCGAACGACAGCCTCGTCTTCAGCGTCAGCATGCTTCCCGCGGCGTTGCGCCCCTTGATCAGGCAGTCGAACGCGTACTGTCCGTCCTCGAGACGCGCGTCCTTGGGGATGCCAACGACTATGTCCGTCTTCGCCGATTGCCCGGGCATCACCATACGGCGAGTCCCCGCGTCCAACCGGACCCAGCTCATGTCCGGCAGCGGGTCGTAACCCTCCGCCATTTCCTGCGGCGAGGGAATCGACGCGGCGAACTCGATCGTGCTCTGTTCGCCGCCCGCGTTCTCCACGCCCAACGGCTCGCCCTCGGCTCGAGAGAAGGACAACGTCGCTCCGGGGCGCGCTTCGCCCAGGAAGACCTCGGCCTTCGTGCTCCTCAAGCTCAACGCCCAAGCGCTTGCGTTCCAAGCGGCAATCGCCCAGATCAGAGTCGTCCGCATCAGCGCCGCGCGAACCTTCATGGTCATCTTCATGCGCTTACGGAGTGATCGCCGTCACGATCAGCTGGATGTTCTGCGTCGCCGTCGCCACCGTGCTCGCCGGCGTGATCACGCGCCAGCACAGCGC
>JAYVZL010000050.1:0-6699 GCA_043783505.1 Elusimicrobiota bacterium | reverse complement strand
TGAGCAGTTAAGACCGCATCAGTCGCCAGCTTATTGGTGTCGACGGCTGTGTTCATGATCTTGACGCTCGTCACCGAGTCCGTGGCCAGCTTGCTCGTGTCAAAAGCGCCCGCCGCCAACTTGGCCGCCGTCACGTTGCCATCCAGTATCTTAACTGTCGTCACGGAATCGGCGGCCAACTTGGCGGTATCGACCGCCGAAGCCGCGATTTTGGCCGTCGTCACATTGGCGTTAAGGATGTTGGCTGTCAATACAGCATCAGTCGCCAACTTCGTGGTATCGACCGCCGAGGCTGCGATCTTAGCCGTCGTCACGTTGGCGTTGAGAATCTTGACAGTCGTAACCGCATCGGTGGCCAGCTTATTGGTATCGACGGCGGTGTTCATGATCTTGACGCTCGTCACCGAGTCCGTGGCCAGCTTGCTGGTATCGACAGCTCCCGCGCCGACGGTAATGTTGGTGAGCTGAGACCCGTCTCCAGAGAAACGCGCCGCCATCACGCCTTCGGCTACGTTGAGCGTGCCGGCCATCACGTTGATTCCCGAGGACGTCTGTAGGCTGTACTGGGCGGCGCCAGCCGCGGTCAGCGTGGCGCTCGAAGCGGTCAAGCCGCCGCTGAGGGTTATCGTTGCGACTTGGAGGCCGTAGGGCAGGAGCAGATTGCCGGCGGAAGTGAAGGTCGAGTAAGCGGTCCCCGCGTTGAGACGGATATCGCCGGCCGAAACGAGCTGGGAGGCGGTGAAGGAGTATGGGCCCATCAGAAACTGCTGGCGGGGGGACATCTCACCGCCGGGAAATACATCGGGATCGACGGTGACGCTGAGATAAGCGTTGGGCCCGGCGAAGATATCGGCGGAGAGGGGGGAAACCGCCCCTAACTGGGCGAAAAAGACGCCGTTGTTGACACTGGGAGTTTGTGTCTCCGGTCCCCACAGAAGATTGCCGCCGGCAGGAGCGTCAAAGATCCGGAACTCCATGGAGATCGTTCCGTTGCGGGGAAGGCTGCTGTTGTCGAGAAGTTTACCTTGGAAATTGATCTTGAGGGGAACAGTGCCGGCCCACGAAGCGGAAGGACTAACGAAAAGTCCTATTAGGAGGAGGACCGCGCAAAACAACATTGCAGCAGGACACCTTCGCACCAGCGTAGTGTAGAGGAAATTGATCAATTACGCTAGGCTTAATTGACAGAATTTTGCGAAGTCTAATTCGCAATTGCCGGAGCGGAACTGCCCCCAGTTCACCCCTGCCCTTATCCCGCCAAATACGCCCCAAAACACGTGATTTTTGGGGGGACAAGTCTGACGGAACGCCCTCTTTCTAAATGCTAACATCCACGGCCTATGGAGCGTTCGCTCATGAAGGTCATCGGGACGATCGTATTTCTCGAGGTGTTCTCCTTCGCTTTTTGCCTCCGTCAACTCGGTTTGTACCAGGACGATTGGGCCATCCTGGATCACCTTTACACCGGCTCCGGGTTCTCATTTTGGCACGGCTGCAAGACGCTCTGGGCGGCGGGAGTCATCGCCCGGCCTCTCTCCATCCCGATTTATTCCGCGCTCTACGCGATCGGCGGATTTTCCCCGCTGCCCTATCATCTAGCCTTGCTTGCGGCCAATGCTTTGGCGGCGATCGCCTTTTACATCTGGCTGGAGCGGCTCACCGGAGATCGCCGGCTGGCACTCTTGGCCGCCGCGCTGGGCGTCGTCTATCCCGCGCACCCGGCAACTCACCATTTGGCCACGCACATACTTCAGCCGTTGGCGCACGCTCTTGCGCTTGCCGCGCTGACCGTCCACGTCTCATGGCTGGAGAGGAGAACGCGGCGCGCGGGACTGCTCTGCGGGGCGCTCTTCGCCGCGGGCTTTTTGGCCAAGGAGAGCGTTGCTTTCCTTCCTCTGCTCGGCGTGGCGGCCGCATGCGCCAGGTCCCGAGCGCATGGTGATGACGGCCGTACGACCTTAAGGCGCCTACCCATCGACATGCTCCCACTGGCCGCCGCCTTCGGCTTCGGCCTACTCTGGCAATGGGTCATCAAAAGCCAACAGCCCTTAAGCGTGCATTGGTCTTTGCATTGGACCCGCGTGGTCTACGTCTCTGCCCTGAAGTCCCTGACGCTTGAGACATTCCAACTGCTGCGTCTGACGGGTTGGGCCTTTCTATCCGCGGCCGATGACGCCCGGCTGCTTCTGCTGGGATTATTTTCTGCTACGGCGTCTCTGCTGCTGTTAAAGCGGGAGAGGGAAACGAGGCCGTTCGACAAGCGCGCGGTGCCGTTGCTGCTGGCGCTTGCGGCGGCGAACTTCGCGGCAGGCTATCTTCCCTATGCCGCCTCCGGGGCCTACCAGCCCCAGGTGGTCGGCGCTATGAGCCGGACCAACGAGATCGGATCCTGGAGCGCGGCTCTGCTCCTCGCCATGGGACTCCGATGGGGCGCCGGCCGCGCCGCGGCCCAAGGGAAGACGGCGCACGCAGCGCTCATCACGGGGCTGGGATTTCTGCTTGCGGCGTGCACATGGACCAACTGGTACATCGCCCAGCAATGGGCCGGGTCCTGGAGCCTGCAGCAGGACGTGCTCACCCGCGTCGTACGCTGGGCGCCTCGTCTGCCGCCCGGTGCCACCCTGCTCGTCACCGGAGTCCCGCATTATGTGAACGGGATCGAGGTCTTTCATGAGGGCTACGGAAACTGGGCCTTCTCCTACGCTTTCAAGCTCAAGACGGGGAGGAGCGACGTGAACACGGTTCTTCCGACGGGAACCCTCGCCGGCACGCCCAGCGGCGTCGTCGAGTCCGACGGAGGGCGGGTCATCCGCACCATCTCCTATAGCGATCTTTACCAGTATCAATACGAGCTGCCGGCCGACAAGCTGACGAGAGTGGTTCCCTAGGACGTGAACTCCTCCGTCCCGCTGCTTCGCCGCGTCGCGCTACTCGGCGCCTGCGCGGTTCTGCTCCTAACGCCCGCTCTGCTCAACGGATTTCCTCTGGTCTTCAGCGACACCGGGGTCTACGTCGCCTGCGCGCTGAAGCTGAGCGTCCCCGCCGATCACCCCGTCTTCTACAGCCTTTTCCTGCGCGCGGCCCAGGTCGGCCGCAGCCTGTGGTGGCCTGCTCTCGTACAGGCTGCGGGGCTTTCCGCGCTTCTGTGTTTCGCGGTCTCCGTGATCCGTCCGGCGACGCGCGCGCGCCAGACCCTGGCTCTCGTAGCACTGCTGGCGGCGACGACCGGCGTTCCCTGGATATGCGGGCAGATCATCGCCGACGTGTTCACGCCCTGCCTGGCGCTCTGCGCCTATCTTCTGATCTTCCACAGATCAGCGCTCAGTCGCGGCCAGACATGGGGGCTGTCCGCCCTCTTCGCGTTTTCCTGCGTCGCGCACGATTCCAACATTCTCATCATCTCGCTGACCCTGGGACTTCTGGCTCTCGGCGCCGGGATGCGCCGCACGCTCGTCTTGCCGGCCGGCCTCGTCGGGCTGACGCTGCTCGCGGTCCCCACGACCAATAAGCTGATCTCCGGTGAATTCTATTTCGAGAAGGCGGGCCCCGTGCTCATCATGAACCGCCTCGTGCAGAGCCGCATTGCCGATCGCTTGCTGGATGAGCACTGCGCCGAGCGCAACTACGCCCTCTGCGCCTACAAGGACGTTCTCAAAGGCATGACTGGCGAGGGCTATCTTTGGTCGCCCGTCCCGCTCGAAGCCATCGGCGGCTGGGAAAGTTCCGGCTCCGTCACCTGGCCGGTTATCATCGATGCGGGCGCCTACTATCCCTTTGCGAATCTGGCGTCGATCATGAATAATTTCGTCAGGCAGTTCTTCTCGTTCGACGTACTTGAGGTCACGGCCCCTTACGGTTCAGACAGCTACATTCACCGTGTAATCCAAGAGAGCTTACCCCGCGCCTTCGCGGACTTCCACGATTCCCGCCAGCAGAGAGGAGACCTGCAGGTCTGGGCGCGGCGGCTGCGTCCCCTGCATCGGCTTGCGGGCATCGGCTCCCTGTTGGCGGCCTGGGTCTTCCTGTTGTCGTTGGGACCGCGCCTGCCTCGCGCCGCCAAGACCTGCATTGGATTTATGCTGCTGTTCGCCGCGGTCAACGCTCTCATCTGCGGGAGCAACTCGGTCAGCGACCGCTTCCAAGCGCGGGTGCTGTGGCTGGTGACGTTCGCAGTGGGACTGGCGGCCTTGGACATGATCCCGCCGCGCGGCAAGTCCGTTGCGGCCTGGAACGAGCCTTCGGGAAGCTTGGACCGGCGTCTTCCGGCGGCTTTCGCCGCGACCCTGGCCGCGTTCTTTGTCCTGGTCGCGCTCACGCTGCGAGCGCTCTCGGGCCGCTACGTGATGACCGCGCCCTCGCCGTTTTGGGAAAAGCCCGTCGCCGCATGGCCACGCCCCGAGATCACCCGCCTCAAGCTCCCGCTCAGCACGTTCGGCGACGCAAGCGGGCTCGGCGTCGGCGTCAAGCTCAGGGCGAAGACCAAGGCCGGACGAGAGTTCATCGGCACCGTGGTGGCCATCGGGCCTGACGCCGCGACCATGGAGTCCTCTTGGGAAGAGGTCCGCTGGTCGAACGCCTCCCCCGGGGGCGAGGCCGAATTCGTGAACATCCCCGCGAGCATGCTTGCGCGTCAGGGCCTGCAGTTGGGCGCGCGCGTTGAGGTGGGCACGGCGCACGGGCGCACGTTGAGAGGAACCGTCGTCGTCATCGGCGACCGCGAGATCACTCTTAAGCTCGACGGGCGATGATCTGCATAGAGTCGCGGGTGTCCAGGTATAAGAACTTGTCCTCGATGCCCAGAGCGCGTACGATAGCTCCAATTGCGGCTCTTATTGGTCGAGGATAGTTCGACAGGCGGCTGAGCCAGTAGCCCCAGGAGAAGATGCGTCCGTAAGAGCGCGCATACTCAACGTGAAAGCCCGCCTTTTCCAGCATCCGGGTCATCGAGGCTCGGGAGAAATAATAGATATGCGCGGGGCGCAGGCCCCACCAGCGCCCGCCCAGAACGCGGGCTGAGACGCTCTCGACGTCCGGCGTCACCAGGTAGACGATGCCGCCGGGACGCACGATGCGCGCCGCCTCGCGCAGCATCCCTAGAGGGTCCGGCACGTGCTCGATGACGTCGATAAACGCCACCACGTCGAAGCTTGCGTCAGCAAAGCGCGCCTCCTCAAGCGTCGCGTCGGCGATGTCGATGCCCAGGCGCTTGCGCGCGTGATCGCGCGCCCAGCGCGAGGGCTCCACGCCCACGACCTCATAGCTGGTCCGCGCCGCGTTCAGGAAGTAGCCGTTGGCGCAGCCCACCTCCAGCAAGCGCCCTGTCGGCAGGTGTCGCCGCAGCACCGCGAGCGACAGATAGGCGTTCATGCAGCGCGCGTCCGATTCGCGCGCATAATCCGGGTCCTCGTTGCCCTCATAGCCCGCGAGCAGCGCCGCGGAGGAGGGGCGCGGCGAGGTGTAGACGAGTCCGCAGTCCCGGCATTCGCGGATCGTTCCGTAGTCGCCGAACTTGTCGGTGGTGGCCGCGAAATAAGCGGGATTGTCGACTCGACGCCCGCCGAAGGACACCCAGCGCACGCGCGAGCGCACGGAGGCGCAGAGATTACAGGGAACTTCTTGCATGAGTCCGATCAGGCCGGCGCGCCGTCGGGAGAGAAGCGGTAGCCCACACCGTGGACGGTCTTGATCAGCTCGGCGCAGGCGCCGACTTTGCGCCGCAGCGCCTCGACGTGCTTGTCTAGAGTGCGAGTTTCAACGTCGCCGGGATAATTCCACACGGCGGCTAGCAGCTCGTCGCGCTTGAAGGCGCGCTCGGGGTGCTTGAGCAGGTGCGCGAGCAGGTCGAACTCCAGACGGGTCAGCTCGACGGGAGCGCCGGAGATGAGCGCCTGACGCGAGATGAGCTTGAGCTCGATGGGGCCGCCGGTCAGCACGGTGAGAAGCTCCTCGGGGGCGTCGCCCGCCCAGACCGCGCGGCGCAGGAGCGTGCGCACGCGCGCCAAGAAGATGGGCGGCTGAAAGGGGCGGGAGATCGCGTCGTCGGCGCCGGCGTCGAGCAGCGACACCGTCTCGCCAAGCCCCGCCTTCGGATCCACGCAGAGTATGGGAAGAAGACGCAGATCGCCTTGCGCGCGCAACGCCCGGATGGCGTCGGCGGCCCCGCCTCCTGAAGGGACCGCGACGACGAGCAGGTGCGGCTTGGCCGCGCGCACAGCGGCGGTGGTTAGGGCGTCTAGAGGTACAACCCGGTGGCCGTTGCTCTCGAGCAGTGCCGCGAGTTGCGCGCGAAACTTGACCTCTTCGCAGGCGACGGCAACGATCATGATTTCATCCCGCGAATACCGGATACTCGCCGAACACGTCCTGAAGGGCGCGCGTGACCTCGCCTACCGTCGCGTAGGCCTCGACGGCGTCAAGGATAAACGGCAGAAGATTTGCCGTTCCGCGGGCCGCCTCGCGAAGACTTCCCAGGTACGCCGTGACCTTGGCGTTGTCGCGCTCGCGCTTCAGCTTCTTGAGCCCGCGGACCTGCTTGCTCTCGACGGCGTTGTCGATCGTCAGGATCTTGGGCATCTTGCCGCCGGTCTCGTGGGCATTGACGCCAACGATCTTGCGCCGACGCGCGGCTAAGTCCATCTCGAAGCGATACGAGGTCTCGGCGATCTCGCGGTGGAAATAGCCCTGCTCGAGCGCGGGCAC
>JAYVZL010000049.1:0-2562 GCA_043783505.1 Elusimicrobiota bacterium | reverse complement strand
GCGAGGGGAGGAGGCGCTATCAGCGGCACGGTCGGCGATCAGGTCAAGGCGGGGCTTTCCGGCTTGACTCCGGCGACGACGGCCAAGGGCGTGGCAGTCGCGGGTGGAGCGAAGGGGCGGCTCTCGGATTCGAAGGCGGCGGCGATCAACGCGCGCGCGTCCAAGGGGCTGGCCGGCACGCATTCGATTTTAGGCGATCATGCTTACGCCCAGCTGGCCATCGGCCGCGGCCTGGACATGACCGCGACCGCGCCGTACTGTACGGCGACCAACGGCTGTCCGGGCGAGTTCGGAGCCACGAACTCGGGCGCGATCTACGACGGCAACAATATCGTGGGCAAGGGCACCGACATCTTGAGCGCGCCGCCGATGGACGGCGAGGGCACGCCCAACATGCCGGACTCGGGCGTGGCCGACGGGTACCTCAACGAAGCCGATAGGAGGATCGAGTGCGCGACCAAGGTAAAACAGTGCGAGGAGGCGAAGATGCCGGCCAACCAGCGTATTGGCCCGCTTCAAAACGCCATTATCAGCCTGTATGGGCAACTACCTGGAGCTTGCAGCGATCATTGCAACTGTGATCCCTGCAATGATGTAAAGAATCAGATTCAAAACATATGTGGCAACGAGCTTCCGCCCGTGATGGCGCAGATCGATAAGCCCTGCGTCCTGCCGTCTTTTTGCTCGAGCCTCGGCGTCTCGGCTCCGCCCTCGACGACGCCGGTGTTAAAGGCGATGTGCGGCCAGATTAACGGAGGCGAGTGCGGCTCCGGCGGCATCATCGATTCCATCATGTGCGACTTGGGCTTTTGATCACACGCGCTTTTGTTTGCCTTATGGTAAAAATTCGATAAAAAAATAGGCTTCTCTTGACACGCGCACAGCCCCCCTCTACACTATGCCCGACGAGGAGATAACCCCATGGATCAACCCAAAATCCCCACTCTCAAGGACACGCAAAGACCCCAGTTGAAGATTCGGGGTCTGGGAGTGGGCTTGACCCTCGTCGATCGGCTCAAGCAGTTCAAGAAAAAAGATCTCGCCTTCATTCTGGCCGGCTTGGGCACGCTGTTCATGGCTCCTTTGGCCGAGCACTTCATGATGACGCCCGAGGGCGGGGACGGGCAGCTTCAGCAGGGGTGGGGCAAGGGCACGGGCTCCAATCTCTTCGGCGGGGGCGGCACGCCTTACGAGAGCGGCAACAACGGCATCGCGCAGGGCGGGGCCATCGGCGGGGGTGGGGACATCATCACGCCTTTAAACGTGCGCGACCCTTCTTCGCTGGTCTTGGGCCCCGGCGCGGCGCAGCAGCCTCCGGTGGGTTCGGTGGCGCCGCCCACTGCGCCCACGCGCAGCGACGCGGATATGAAAGACGCTTTGGCGGGCGCGGCTTCGCGCGCGGCGTCCTCGGCGTCCGGGCGCGCGCCTCTGCCCATCCCTAAAGCTTCACTTGGAAACTCGGGTCTGCGCGGACTGGGCGTGGCCGGCGGGGGCAGCAGCAGTTCTTCCGGCGCTTTGGGACCGATAGCGGGTGGTCCGGGCGGGCATGGCGGCACGGGGGGCGGGGGTCTTAATTTGATCAAGGCAGGTCCCAACTACAGGGGCGCGGCCGGGGCGCGGGGTTCAGGCAATCCGACGGGGCTCGACGCGACCAGGAAGGCCGGCCAAAACGCCGGCGACGCGTTCTCGCGCAACGGCAGCGCTCTGAGCAATCTCAACGAAGCGGCCAAGGAAGCGATTCCGACCGGCGGGGGCAGTTACGGCGGTCAGGGGCAGGGCGGTTTCGGCTCCAACGATAAGGGCCCCGGGGGCAGCGGGCCGGGCGGCAGCAAGAGCGTCGGGGAGTCGCTGGCCTTCATCGCGGCGAAGGACCGCATGCTGGAGAATCTCAAGCTCGAGTTCGAGAAGAGAAGGCTCAAGGATGTGGATCTGCTTCTGTACGGCATGCGCAACGACGCGGTTAAGATGATGGGCAGTAAGCTGGCCGAGGCCATGGCCAAGGATCTTGTCGGCATGTATGGGTTGCTGAAGGGGAGCGATAGTACTATTCTCAAATGTCCGCCGCTGCCTGATAAAAAACTATCTGAGGCTCGGCTGTGTGTAGAGCCGACTGCGAAAGACAGGAATTGTTATGCGGTGACTCCCGGTGGAGACTATTCGTGGTATCAGCACGTAGACGATAAACTTCCCCTTGATTGTACGAAGGTAAAAGACGGCATAGAAACCCCGGGTCCTAAAGTAGAGGAAGGGTTTGGCGGTGATATGGCCAATCCCCTTCGTCGCGATTCAGGCTTGAGCAATGTGATATTGGCAAGCGTGAACACTATCTGTACGAAACTTAACGGTCAGATAACCGCCATGACTACGAGCAGTGATGGGAGCAGGGCGCTAGGCACCCCAGAAGACGCTAAAGTCTATGGTCTGATGCTGGCAAAGGCTAAGCAACTGCTCACTGCGCGCAATGCGCTTGTGAAGGCTCCTCAAGGCGACTGTGGAGTTACATCAACATTCAATAAACCAGCGGAGGAGCAGCTGGCTAAAATTAATGAGCTCCTGACCAAC
>JAYVZL010000048.1:0-6749 GCA_043783505.1 Elusimicrobiota bacterium | reverse complement strand
GTCAAGACGGATGAATACGCTCGGCGTCTCCGCGAGGTGGAAGTACGCCTTCCATCCCCGCAGATACACTCGTAGTCCCGCGGCGACCGATCTCATGCTTTGCCCGCCAGTACGCCGCGTTATTTGCCTTACACGTTCCTTCATCACCTTGATGGCCTGGTTTGCGACCCGTATTTTCACCGTGCCTTCTTGGGGCCACATGAAGCTATACCCTAAGAATTTACGGTTCCACGGGCAATCCACCGCGCTCTTGGATTCGTTGACTTTCAGCCGGAGCCCCGCGTAGAGCCGCCTCAGCGACTCCATCACCCGCTCGCCCGCCCGCCGCGACCGCACGTACACATTACAGTCGTCAGCATAGCGCGCGAAGGCATGTCCGCGTTTCTCCAACTCCTTATCCACCTCGTCCAAGAGCACGTTTGCCATCAGCGGTGATAGAGGGCCGCCTTGGGGCGTCCCCTCCTCCCGCTCCGTCACCACTCCATCAGCCATCATTCCGGCTTCCAGGTAGCGACGGATGAGCCCCAGTAACCGCTTGTCCGTGACCCGCTTTGCCAGCCTGCCCATCAACACGTCGTGGTTGACCCGATCGAAAAACTTTTCCAGGTCAATGTCTACCACCCAGCGGCGTCCCTCCTGGATGAAGTTTCGCGCCGCGATGACGGCTTCGTGCGCGCTCTTCCCAGGCCGGAAACCATAGCTGTGTTTTGAGAAGGTCGGATCGAATCTCGGCTGTAATACTTGCAAGATGGCCTGCTGGATGAAGCGATCAAGAACGACGGGAATGCCGAGGGTTCTGACCCCGCCTCCCGCCTTTTCTATCTCGTGCCGTCTCACCGGCTTCGGCTGGTAGGTTCCCGCAAGCAACTGCGCCCGCAGTACTCCCCAGTGTTCCGCCAAGTGTTTCGGCAGTTCATCCACGGTCATCCCATCAATACCAGGACTACCCTTGTTCTTCCTGACTCGCTTCAACGCCCTTTCAGTGTTGGCGTGTCCGACCACTTCTTCCATCAAGCGGTCGGTTCCTAAGCGTCCGTTCCACATGATCACCGATGACGATTCGCCACTTCCGAGGCCATTCGAGGCTTCACCCCTATATTCCAACGGAAGCTCCGCTTGCGCGGACTCCTGGCGCCTGGCGTCTTCGAGACTCACGGTCGTTTCGCTTTCCTTTTCATTCGGCCCTTCACGGCGTGTTCCGTGCTACGTGCTCGGACCCCGGTGGGGTCGGATAACACCGCTACTACGGCCTCTGCTGACTTCTCGCTCCGCCTTTCGACGTCGCCCTTTCAGGCGCGAGGCGAGACCTCCCCAGGTAAGGGTCATGGCTTTCACCGCACGGCCGCCGGAACTACGCCGTCGTCTTTTGGTTGCGAGAGCTTCGTGGTTGAAGGCCCACTCGCTCTGGACTGACTGCGCCTTCATCCGGTTTCTGTTCGTCGGCTCGCGGCTTCGCTATCCGCTTCTTTCAGCGTGGACCTCGCGGTCCCGGCCTTACGGCCTCGCCTTGCGGTTCGCTCGGGGTTCCTGCAACCAAGCCCCCCAGAGGACTTTCACCTCCTAGTCATACCCATGCTGGGCACACCTCCGGTCGCTCGCCGGGCGCGGCTTACGCGCGCGCCCGGCTCGCTCCCTCCGCAAAAAGACTTATGACAAAATATTTACGTCCAAGGGCCAAGTGTCCAAAGGCCCAAGTGTCAACGGCTTGACCTCGCAAGGCGGAACCCGATGCTGGAGTAGCGCTCGGACGGGGCGAAGTTTAAGCGGCGATTGGCCCGCAGGCCGCCCGCGCCCTCGTCGTTGAAGGGCCGCCACGCAACACTCGGTAGGAGCCCGCACCTTCAACCGCGCTGCCGTCCGTAGCGCATTGGCATAGACTACTGGAATTTGGGTCGATCCCACTGCGGAGGCGCGAATGTTCAGACCCTACGATCAGAAGCAAGCGTTTCTTCTGCCACCGTCATTAAGCGAGGATTAACGCAGCCAATGCGGCGTCCGCAAAGGCAGCGGCGCCGAAGGCGGGAACTACTTCTTAGAGCGGCCCTTCGAGCCGGCGGCGCCAAAGGACACCATGCCGAACAGGTAGGCGAGGTCGGTGTCCTCGAAGGCGACCTTCAGCCAGGTCTGGTAGCGGGGAACTTCTTGGGCGTCCTCGACGCGGCCGCCGATGCTGACGTACTTCTGAACCCGGATCTGCGCTCCGTAATCGAGAGCGGGCTTGTTGAATTTGCGGCCCTCGACGGTCCGGTTTCGGCCGAAATCGTGTCCTTGGGCCATGAGCGAGAAGCGGCCCAAGAGAGGATCCTTGTGAAACGGCGTCAGCGTCACGCGCGCTCCGCCGCCGGAGCGGATCACGCCGACGGCGAAGTCGACAGGCCCGGTCTCCCAGCCGAGGAGGGCGTCGACGCGGTTGGGCTGGGCGTAGTCGACGTTCGTGCCGCGCTTCTCGTCGGAGACGTTGGCGAGGTTGGAGCCACCGACGTAGTAGTAGCGGCCCTCGCGCGGCGAGATCTTCAAGCCGATGTCGACGCGCGAGGTGCGCACCGCGTGCTCGTAGCGCCAGTCATAGTTCCAGAAGACCCTGAATTGCGTGATGCGGCCGAACACGTCCTTGGCCGTGCCGGCGGCTTCCTTGACCGAGGCGATGGTTTCTTTGACGTCCTGCTTGACCTTCTCGTCGTGCAGCAGGGCGCCGACCGCGCCTTTGTCGGTGGCGAGGGCGGCCATCATGACGTTCGATTTGGCGAGCAGCGAGTCGAGCTTCTCGGTGATGTCGTCGGTGCGCGACAGCGCCTTCTCGAGCTTGGGCTTGGTGGTCTCGATGAGGTCGTTGAGGTTGGCCGTCATCTCGCGGACGTTGGCCACGGTCTCGGTGAGGTTGTCGGCGAGCGTTCCGCGCGGGCCTTCCTTGGTCAAGCTGTCGAGCAGCTTCTCGAGCTTGCCCAGCGCCTTGGTCAGAGACTTCTCGATGGAGACCGGATCCTCGCCACGAACCGTGGAGTTGGCTGGAATGACGCCTTGGCTCCTGCGTCCTTGATCTACTTGGAGGTACTTCGAGCCGATGATGCCGGTCGAGCCGATCTGAAAGACGGCGTCGTTGAATATCTCCACGCCCTTGCGGATGGACATGTTCACGCGCGCGCCGCCATCGACGAGCTCGATGGAGCGGACCTGGCCGACCTCGACGCCGGAGAGCTTGACCGGAGCGTCCTTGGACAGGTTGGCTACGTCCGAAAATTGGCCGTACAGGGTGTAGCGTTTTTCAAAGGACACGTCGCCGAGCAGGAAAATCGCGGTGGCCAGGAGCGCTAAGCCCCCGAGAACGAACGCCCCGACCTTGGTCTCAAGCGATATCAATTTTTCTTAGGGGCGGAGTGCGCCGCTGCATCCGCTTCGAATTCCTTGAGCTTCATCTTGATCGGGCCCTGGCTCAAACCGTCGACGAACTGGCGCACGTACGGATTATCGGTGATCTTAATGATCTCCGGATGGGCGACCTGAAGCACTTTCCCCTCGTGAAACATCGCGATGCGGCTGGCGACCTTGTACGCCGACTTCATATCGTGCGTGACCACGATCGCCGTGATCTTCAGCTGCTTCTGCAGGTCCAGGATCAGATCGCTGATGACGTCCGACATGATCGGATCCAGACCCGTCGTGGGCTCATCATACAATATGTACGACGGCTGGGCTGCGATGGCCCGGGCCAGGGCTACGCGCTTTTTCATGCCTCCGGAAAGTTCCGCCGGCTTGAAGTCCTCGATGTCCTTAAGACCCACGAGCGCCAAGCAGTCCGAGGCGATTTTCCGGTACTTGCCGGAGGGAATGTCCGTCAGGTAGCGCAGGCCGAAAGTGATGTTCTCCCAGACGCTCATCGAGTCGAACAGCGCGCCCTCCTGAAACAAGTAGCCGAAACGCCGCCGATAGTCCGCGATCTCGGCCTCGGTCTTGAGCTTCGCCACGTCCGCGCCGTCGACGGTGATCACGCCCGAGTCGGGATGGTGCAGGCCGATCACGCATTTGAGGAAAGTGCTTTTCCCGCAGCCGGAGCCGCCGATGATGACAAGCGTCTCCCCGGTCTCCACGCGTATGTCGATGCCGCGCAGGATGGTGCGGGAACCGAAGCTCTTGACCACTCCCTCGGCGTCGATCATGTGATCCCGAAGGCGTTGAGGACCGCGGTCGCGAAGTAGTCGAGGATCAAAATCAGCACCATGCTGATGACGACGGCCGACGTCGTGGACTTACCCACCCCCTCGGCGCCGCCCCGCGTGGTCACGCCCTTAAAGCACGAGACCAAAGACACGACGGCGGCGAACACGAAGGTCTTCAGGAAGCCGTGAACGAAGTGCCTGACTTCCATGTTGTTGATGATGTCGTGCCAGTAGACCGTCGCCGGGATCGCGTACTTCGCGTGGGCCACCAGGTAGCCGCCGATGATGCCCGTGAAATCGGACGCGACGGTAAGCAGGGGTAGGACGACCATGAAAGCGATAAGACGCGGGATCACGAGGTATCGGACCGGGTCGGTTCCGAGGGTGTAGAGCGCGTCTATCTGCTCGGTGACCTTCATGGTGCCGAGCTCGGCGGCGATCGCCGCACCCGCTCGCCCAGCGACCACGATCGCGGTCATCACCGGCGCCAATTCCATGACGAGAGAGAAGGCCACCACTGTCCCGACGAACAGGGGCTCGTTGAAGAAATGCTTCGAGGACGCGCCGGTCTGCAGGGCCAACACCATGCCCGTAAAAAACGCGGTCATCGCCGTCACGGGCAGGGACTCCACGCCGATGCGCACCATCTGAATGAGGGTCTGCCGCCATTCGATGCGCGCGCTCGTCATCCATCCGAACGTCGAGCGCACCAAAAACGCGAACTGGCCCGTCTCCTCGGCCGTTGAGATGAGGCGCTTGCCGAATTGATTGACCGCGGCCTCGATCAATTAACCCCCACGCGCGGAACCCGGCTCGACAACGCCGTGACCGTCTCATACGGAATGGTCCCGCATAGGCCGGCCAGTTCGGTCGCCGTCACCGACGCGCCGTCCTGACGGCCGATGAGCACCGCGTCATCGCCGACCCGCGTCTGCGACGCCGCCGTCACATCGATCATGATCTGATCCATCGTCACGCTGCCGATCACCGGGCAGCGCCGCCCGCCGACTAGAACCGAGGCTCTGTTGGACAGGGCGCGCGGGTAGCCGTCACCGTATCCGATCGGCAAGGTCGCGATTCGGCTTTCGCGCTTGGCGCGCCAGGTCGCGCCGTAGCCGACGGAGGACCCTTTCGGCACCGTCTTGATGTAGACGCATTTGCTCTTGAGCGTCAGGATGGGCGAAAAGCCGTCATACAAGCCGTAAACAGCCAGGCCCGGACGCACTAGATCGTAACGCGCGGCCGGATGGCGCAGCGTAGTCGCCGAATTCGCCGCATGGACGAGAGAGGGGCGCAACCCCTCGCGAGTCAGCGCGGCCAACACGCGCCCGAAGCCCTTGATCTGCACGGCGGTGAAAACCGCGTCGTTGTCCGCCTTGGCCATATGCGTGTAGATTCCTTCAACCCGTATCGCTTTGAGCGCCGACAGCTGGCGAACGAGTTCGGACGCGGCCTCGGGGCGAACTCCAATGCGTCCCATGCCGGTATCCACCTTGACGTGGACGTTGATGGGGCGGCGCAGGCGCAAAGCGGCCGAAGCCACGCGCTTGGCGGACTCAAGCGAGGCCACGATTGGGGTCAGGTCATACGCCACGGCGGCCAACACGCTTTCAAAAGGATACAAAGAACCCAGCACCAATATCGGCAGTTTCACGCCCGCGTCGCGAAGGGCCACGCCTTCCTCGACGGAGGATACACCCAGCCAATCGGCCGCGCGGGCCTTTTCGGCCGCCAAAGAGCAGAGCACGGCGTCATGCCCGTAGGCGTTGGCCTTGACCACGAACATGACCTTAACTTTAGGCCCGACGCGCCCGCGTAGCTTTCGCAGATTTGCGACCAACGCTCCCAGATCGATCTCCGCCCAGGTCGGACGAAAGAAGCGCCTCATCACGAGAATTGCGTCTGGCTTTCCTCGAACGCGACGGGTTCCTCGACGCCCGTCTCGTCGACGAAGCGGGTGATGCTGCGCAGGAAGGAGACCGGCACGGAGCCGGTCGGGCCTTGGCGCTGTTTGGCGATGATGATCTCCGCCTTATTCTCCAAAGTTGGATCGTTGGGTTTGTAGTAGCCCTCGCGGTGGATCATCGCGACCAAGTCCGCGTCCTGCTCGAGCGATCCGGACTCGCGCAGGTCGGAGAGCTTCGGCTTGTTGTCCAGGCGCGTCTTGTCCTCGGAAGCGCGGGACAGCTGGGACAGCGCGATCACGGGGACGTTGAGCTCGCGGGCAAGCTGCTTGAGGCCGCGGGAAATCTCAGAGACCTCCTGCTGCCGGTTCTCGTTGCGACCGCCGCCGCCGCGCAGAAGTTGAAGGTAATCGATGACGACCATCCCGAGTTCCTTCTTTTCCTGACGCAGGCGGCTGAGCAATTGACGCGAGATCGCGCGGACGTTGAAGACGGTCATGCCGGGGTTATCGTTGATAAAAAGAGGAGCCTCGGCGAAACGCGCAGCCGCGCCGGTCAGGTCCTGCCAGCGGTCGCGCTTGAAGTAGCCGGTGCGGATATCCTTGAGATTGACCTTGGCCTCGGCGGCGATGAAGCGCTGCATGATCGCGTGGCGGTTCATCTCGAGCGAGAAGAACAGCACCGGAATATT
>JAYVZL010000047.1:0-2574 GCA_043783505.1 Elusimicrobiota bacterium | reverse complement strand
GCGCGCCGAACGACCCCAACGCCCTGTCGCTTAAAAAGTTAAACGACTATCTGCTCCAAGTCAACGACGGCATTACGAAAGGCCAGGCCGGGCTGATTCGCATGCAGACTATTCCCACAGAGGGCGCGGGCTTTTTGATCGTTGAGATTCCCGGCGGTCCGCCGGCTTCGGGCACCGATCCCACGCCCGAGCAGGTAAAGCAGATCATCGCCGCCGAGCGCGTGTATTGGGAAACCAAGCGCGCCGATTTCGGCGATGCGCTCGACTCGGTCCTACGCCGAATGGGAAAGCCCGATACCAAAGGCCGCTCGCCGGGGACCGTCCGTGATGAGTTCGATGCCCCTCAGATCGAATCTCTACCCGAGCGGCTGGCCTTGGCCGAGAAAACGAGCGCGGCCGCGCAAACGGAATCGCGCCAATATTTGGGAATGCTCGACGCTTTCGCCGCCAACATCAACCGAACCGCCTTGCCGGGAGCGAATATCCCCACGAATCTGTCGAGCCTCCCGCTCAAGGACGTCCAGGACGCGATCAAGGCATACGGAGACAAGCTTCGGGCCGTCAAGTTCCGCGATGACGACAGCGTAGCGACTGTCACGGCTCAGATGGACTTGATCGCCGAGGCCAAGCTCGTGCCTTACGCAGCGGACGCCGTGATCAGTTGGTCCGAGGCGGACGCAACGGCGACGGCCATTAAGGAACCGTTGGAGACGGTGCTCCCGACGGCCGAGCGCGGCCTGCGCGGACTGGTGAACATGATCGACCAGGGCATCTTTCCCGATTTGACTCTCGACGAAAAATGGACCCCGCCGCCCCCTGGAAGAGCCGCCATCCCGTATAACAAGGCTCTCATCGAACGTAAGACGATCCTGCTGCGCGACAAGATCATGCCCGCTTTGATGGGTGCGAAGGCGATGCTGGGCGACACGGCCACGCCCGGCACCTTGTTGTACTACCAGCAGAAGTCCATCAACCAGGTGAGCGGGACCGACAACGACTATTTCAAGCTCTACGACGCCAAGAAAACGCTGATCACCGAGACGACGAAGGCGCGCAATCACACCGTGGCCTGGAGTCTGGCCACGTTCGGCGCGAGCGACGGCAATCAGGCGGAGGCGACGGCGAACATCGCGAAATGGCGCAACCGCGTCTCGCGCAACATCACCGGCTACGACGACCCGGCGACGGGCCATCACAAGGGCGTCGAGGAATTCAACGTCGAGATCAAAAACCGCGAGGACCTCGACGGACAATCCAACGGGACCGAGGTCCTTTACGGCGAGCTCCAGCCTTACAGCCTGCCCAAGAAGATCGCCAAGTACACCGATGAATTCCACAAGCGCGTGGCCGAGATCAACACCCAAAACGCTCAGATCAACAAGATCCTGGGCGACATCGAGACGATGTCCAAAGGCACGCGCAACTATGATTTATCGGGCTTCCGATTGCCCGTGGGCGTGACCGCCGACGCGGCGGGGGTCGCCCGCATCCAGGCCATCGCGGATGCGCACTTGATTTCCAAGCTCGGCGATAAGCTCACGGCCATCGGCGACGAGAACGACGGCGGCTCGACGAGCATTTCCATCGGCGGCGACGACAGCACGGTTCCTGCCGGTGTCCAGAAGCCGATCGGGCCCGGCTCGATTCCGGCCAATACGACGCTCCGGCTCCTGGCACTTGAGACGGCCAAGCGTCTGGTCCCCAGCAGTCTCGGCCAGTCCGATCCGAACAGACGCTACGCCGAGATCGAGAGCGCGTCCGCCGCCTACGCCGTGGCGCGCTTCCTGTACGCGGACGCGGTGGTCCAGGCCGCGGAGGACGGCCTGCACGTGCGCCCCGGCCGTCCCGATTCCGGACAGGTTCCCAAGGCCAAGGCTTTCATCGCCCGCATCTCCAAGGTCTTGGGCGATACCATAGCCGACATCGCCAACGACGAAGCCTATGCCGCCAGCAACGGCACGAGCCAGACCGCCGACGCGGTGTACACGCGCAAGATCAAGGTGTACCACGACCTCGACGTGGTCCTTCTCGAAGGCATGGAGTTCTTCAAGACCAAGCAGGGGTGGAACCGCGCCAAGTTCAACACCCTCGACCGCGTGCAGACCTATTACGACTCGCTGCACGATATTTACTCTGGCGGCCAGAGGACCAACGGCAACGAAACCAAGGCTGTGGACACCATCGAGAGCTCGTTGAAGAAGACACGGGACGACCTTCTAGTCAAGCGCGCCAAGGTCGCCTCTTTCCTTAAGCAGCTCAACCCGCGCGAGAAGAGCGCGCTCAACAACGTGAGTGAGGACCTCTCCAAGATCATGGAGAAGACTCGCGCCGTCTTGGACGCCAATATCAACTGGCACGACCTCAAGGATCAGCTCGCCCGCTCGCGCGTGATCCTGCAGTCGAAGCTCTCGCAGATCGACGACAAGCAGGCCAAGCTCGCTTCCTTGCTGAGCGATCCCAAGGTGCAGGGCCAACTGGTGCCGTCCGTCGTGCGCGACATCGAGTCCCTGCGCTTGAGCCGCGGCGGCTGGGGCACGGGAGGAGCCGACGCGTCCGTGGTCTTTCGCAAAGCCA
>JAYVZL010000046.1:0-2575 GCA_043783505.1 Elusimicrobiota bacterium | reverse complement strand
GCCCAGTTGGCGCAGTGGTAGCGCGTTCCCTTGACATGGGAAAGGTCACAGGTTCAAATCCTGTACTGGGCACCATTTTTTTGCCCTAATACGACATGCCCGCAACCGACATAGTGCACGCCGCCGACGCAAACTCGCAAGAGGCGCTCGACGCCCTGCGGCACTCCTGCGCCCACGTCATGGCGCAGGCCGTCCAAGAGCTGTTTCCCGGTACCAAGCTCACCATCGGTCCGGCCATCGAGAATGGCTTCTACTACGACTTCGACTCCCCTCACCGCTTCACGGAGGAGGACTTCAAGGCGATCGAGAAGCGTATGCTTCAGATCGCCGAGGGCAACCACAATTTCGTGGGCAAGGAAGTCACCTATGATGAGGCCAAGACGTATTGGGCCGCGAAGGGGGAGACTTACAAGCTCGAACTCATCGAGAGCTTCAAGGACCAGAAGCTGACCCACTACTCGCACGGGACCTTCACCGACCTGTGCCGCGGCGGCCACACGCCCAGCACCAAGGCCATCCGCCATTTTAAACTGCTGTCCGTCGCCGGCGCCTATTGGCGCGGCGACGAGAAGAACGCCATGCTCCAGCGCCTGTACGCCACGGCCTGGCCCACCAAGGACCAACTCGTCGAGCACCTTAAGCAGCTCGAGGAGGCCAAGAAGCGCGACCACCGCAAGCTCGGCCCCGCGCTCGGCCTGTTCAGCATTCAAGACCTGGCCGGACCGGGATTAATATTCTGGCATCCCAAGGGCGGGCGCATGCGCCTGATCATGGAAGACTGGCTGCGCACCGAGGCGCTCAAGCGCGGCTACGACATGGTCTACACCCCGCACATCGCCAACGTGGACCTGTGGCACACCTCCGGCCACACCAGCTTCTACAAGCAGAACATGTTCGGCGAGATCGAAGTCGAGAAGGCCGACTACCAGCTCAAGCCGATGAACTGCCCGTTCCACATCCTGATCTATCAGAGCACCCTGCGCAGCTACAAGGCCTTGCCTCTGCGCTTCTCCGAGCTCGGCACCGTCTACCGGTACGAGCGCTCGGGCGTGCTCCACGGTCTCATGCGCGTGCGCGGATTTACCCAGGACGACGCCCACATCTTCTGCACCCCCGATCAGATCGAGAGCG
The DNA here is from genome assembly GCA_043783505.1 of Elusimicrobiota bacterium. Classification (GTDB taxonomy): domain Bacteria; phylum Elusimicrobiota; class Elusimicrobia; order UBA1565; family UBA9628; genus GWA2-66-18. The sequence continues at coordinate 1,444 of JAYVZL010000046.1, read as the reverse complement.
AGGTCGAGGGCTGCGTCGACTTCGCGCTCACCGTGTTCAAGACCTACGGCTTCGAAAAGTATTCCATGGAAGTCTCCACCTGGGACCCGGAGAAGAAGGCCGACTACTCCGGAGAAGCCGAGGAGTGGGAGCGGGCCCAGGGCGCCTTGGAGCGGGTGTTGACGCGCCGGGGAATTCCGTATAAGCTTTGCAAAGGCGAAGCCGCCTTTTATGGACCCAAGATCGACATGAAGCTCATCGACGCCATCGGCCGCTCCTGGCAGTTGTCCACCGTGCAGTTCGATTTCAACTTGCCGAAAAAATTCAACCTCGAGTTCGTGGGTAGCGATGGCAACCGCCACCGGCCGCTGATGGTGCATCGCGCCCTGTACGGATCGATCGAGCGCTTCTTCGGGATCCTCATCGAGCACTATGCGGGCAACTTTCCGCTGTGGCTGGCGCCCGTCCAGGTCAAGGTCTTGACGCTGACCGACGCCCAAGCCGCCCCGGCTGCGGCGCTCGTCAAGACGCTCGAGGCCGCGGGACTGCGTGTCGAGCTCGACGTCCGCCCTGAGAAGATCGGCCACAAGATCCGCGAGACGACTCTCGAAAAGGTACCGTACATGGTGATCTTCGGGCCGAAGGACGTGGAGGCCGGAACGTTGGCCGTGCGCCTTCGCGACGGCAGACAATTCAACGGGATAAAGCCCGAGGATTTCGTCGGCAAGCTGACTCAAGAGACTTCGACCAAGCAAACATCCTCCGTCTGGGAATGAAACGAATGAAACTGATTCTCGCCTTGCTGCTGCCGGCGCTCGCGGTCTCCGCCCGCGCGTCGCGGCCGGATTTTGACGCCCAGGCCGAGGAGGCGGCGTTTAACGCCGCCACGCAGATGTTCCAGGAGACCGGCCGCGACAAGCTGGCGGTCGTCCAGGCCTTCGAGAACTACGCCTCGCAATTTTCGCGTTCGCCGCGCCTGACCGACGCCAACTTTCTGATGGGCGAGGCCTATCTCCAGCACGCCTTGTCTATTTTGAAGGCGGAAGCCACAGCTAAGAAGAATTCTTCGGCGCGTCTTTTGGCGCCGAAAAATCCCGCGGCCGTCAAGGCGCTTGCGGACGCGCGCCAGGCCTACGAGTCCGTAGTCGGCGACAAGAAGTCGGGCCTGGCCTCCTCGGCGCAGTACCGCTTGGGCGAGGTCGCCTACGATGAGAAGGACTGGGAGAAGGCCGTCACCGAGTTCAAGGAAGTCGATCGCCGCCACCCCAAGGCCTATCTCAATCCCGAGGCCTTGATGGGCATCATCTACGCCGACTTAGCCCTCGAGCAGTTCTCCCAGGCCGAGGCCAACATCTTCTTGCTCGGGGAGACCTTCCCGACTTTCCTCAAAGAGCCCGTCGTGCTCTACGCCCAGGGCATCGTGTGCCTGCACAAGGGCGACTACGCGGGTGCTGAGCGCGCGCTC
>JAYVZL010000045.1:0-6761 GCA_043783505.1 Elusimicrobiota bacterium | reverse complement strand
AGAGAGGCGCGTTCAGGTTGGCCACGATCGAGCGGCAAATCTGCAGCGCGTGTTCGTCGTTGTCGGCCAGATGGTCGGTCACGCCCGAGACGCGGCTGTGCATGTCCCCACCGCCCAACTCCTCGGACGTGGACTCCTCGCCGGTCGCGGCCTTGACCAAGGGCGGCCCGCCCAAATAAATGGTTCCCTGATTGCGCACGATCACGCATTCGTCGGCCATGGCCGGGACATACGCCCCGCCGGCGGTGCACATGCCCATGACCACGGCGATCTGCGGGATGCCGAGAGAAGACATCAGCGCCTGATTGTAGAAGATCCGCCCGAAGTGCTCTTTGTCGGGAAACACCTCGGCCTGCTTGGGCAGGAACACCCCGCCCGAGTCGACGAGATAGACGCAGGGCAGCCGGTTTTCCAGCGCCACTTCCTGGGCGCGCAGGTGCTTCTTGATGGTCTCGGCGTAGTAAGTTCCGCCCTTGACCGTGGCGTCGTTGGCAACGATCACGCACAACCGACCGCTGATCACGCCCAGGCCCGAGATCACGCCCGCCGCCGGAACTTCGTCGTCGTACAAGCCCATGGCCGCCATCGCCGAGAGCTCGAGGAAATAGGCGCCGTGATCGAGCAGACGCTCGACGCGCTCGCGCGCCGTGAGCTTGCCGCGCGAACGGTGCAGTTCGACCGATTTGGCGGAGCCCCCCCCCTGGATCTTCGCCAGCCGCGCGTTCAAGTCCTGCAGAAGGGACGCATGATGCTTCGCGTTGGCCTGGAACTCCGAAGAGTCGCGCGCGACCGCGGACTGGATCGGGGGCGTGTCGGCGTCGATCATTTCGTCATGATACTAATTCCGATGGGAACTTTTTGACCCCCTTAATCGTATGAAAGGGTAGGACCTTCGACCCAGGCGTAAAAAGGAGCCTTTATGTACAATGATGACGAAATGAAGCAGCCAGCGACGAAAGCGGACATTGAGAAGCTCGAGACGGCGACTCGTGAGGATATCCAGAGACTCGAAGTCGCAACTCGCGCGGACATCCAGAAGCTTGATCTTAAGGTCGATGGTTCCATCAACCGTTTGGCTAAGGAAATAGTCCGCGGCCAGGCCCGCGTGGACGCCTCCGAAAAGAGAATTCTCGATCAGATCAGGAACTTCCAATCAGACATCCTGGAAGTCGTTGATGGTTTCATGGGCCAGGTCGGGAAAGTGGATCGACGGCAGATCATAGTCGACCATCGGATCGACCGCCTTGAGAAACGCGTCGACAAGATCGAGACACGCCCGCAAGTTTAAGACGCTTCAGCCCCGGTAAGAAACGGAGTTGTTCTCGGTCTCGACGAGCTTGACCTCGTGAAGGAGTCCTTTGGGCAGGCGCTCCTGCAACAGGCCCCAGATCACCGCGGCGATGTTCTCGGCCGTGGGAATGAGCTTCTTGAACGCCGGGACGTCGAGGTTCAGATTCTTGTGGTCCAAGCCCTGATCGATGACCTCGGCCATCACGCGCTTGAGCTCGGTGAGATTAAATACCATCCCCGTGCGCGCGTCGATGGCGCCCGTCACGGTGACCTCGACGACGAAGTTGTGGCCGTGTCCGTTGGGGTTGTTGCACTTGCCGAAGACGCGGCGGTTCTCCTCGGCCGACAGGGCGTCGTCGTGAAGGATGTGCGAGGCGCTGAAAACCATGCGGCGGGTGACGAAAGCTTTTTTATTCATCGGTTGGTGTCCAAAGGGATGATCGCGCCCGACAGCATTTCCGGAGAGGAGGATTCGATCAGGTCCGCGACGACTTTCGCGACGTCGGCGGGCACGGCTCCTGCCTTCAGGCCGGGCGCGGCTTTGCGCAGCATGGCAGTGTCCACCGCGCCCGGAGCCACGCAGAACACCGATACGCCGAGCGGACGGGCTTCGACCGCCAGTGCCGCCGTCAGGCCGGTGATCCCGTACTTGCTGACGGTGTAGGCGGACAGCCCGGGAAACTTCTCGGTCCCCTGAATCCCTCCCAAAGAGCCGATGTTCACGATCGCGCGGCCGGGTTTGGCGGCGCGTAAGAACTCGCGACTGAAGAGAAAAGGGCCGCGGAGATTGGCGCGCATGACCGAGTCCCATTCGGCGGCCGAGGTGTCGAGAAACGGCTTGCTGACTAGAACGGCCGCGTTGTTGACCAAGATATCGACAGAGCCGAAGCGTTTGCGCGCCGCGGCGAACGTCCGCCGCGCGAAGGCTTCATCGCCGACGTCGCCCGGCAAGGCCAAGATTCTTTTTGCGCCCGTGGCACCGGCGATTCGGCGCGCCGTCTCCTTGAGCTGGCTCGCGGTGCGGCTGACGATCACCACCGGCCGCCCTCGGCCGAAGAATTCCTCGGCGCAGGCGGCGCCTATGCCGCGGCCGCCCCCGGTGATCACGACGGCTCCCGTTTTCATAGGTAATCGAGCTCCCAAGGCGCGATGTCTTTAGGATCAAGGCCATAGCGGCGGTTGATCGCGCGAACGGCGGAGACCACCTCGGGACGAAAAGCGAGGGCCTTGGCTCCGCCGCCGGCAAGCGACAGATTCCCGCCGTGGAGACGGCGGATAAACGTCGGTATCTTCAAGACCGGGATCGAGATTCGCTCAAGCATGCGAAAATGGAAGTCACAGTCGGGCGCGATCGACAGGCTTTCATCATAGCCGCCGACCTGGTCGAAGACCTCGCGACGGTACAGATAGAGCGAGCACGATACCGGGAAAAACGAGCCGGCCCGGTAGAAAGCCTCGTTCAAACTCATCGGTAAAGGCCAGCGCGCGGACATCTTCTCGAAAACGTCTCCGATCGCGGCGCCGCGCTCGTCGATGAGCCTCAGAGGGAGCCCCCCGACCGCCCGCTCGGCGGGATTTTTCTCGAGGAACGCCGCGCGCGAGGCCAGCCCGCCGGGCGCGATCAAATCGTCGGCGTCTAGAAACGTCACGAAGCGCCCCGAGGCCGCGCGCACGCCCGCGTTGCGGGCCGCGGCTTCGCCGCCGTTCTTCTGCCGCACCAAGCGCACGGGCAGGCGCTCGACGGCCTCTATGCTCGCATCTGTGGAGCCGTCATCGACGACCACGATCTCGAGTTCCGGCAGGCGCTCGGCCAGCAGGCTGTCGACGGCCGCCTTCAGATACGCGCCGGCGTTATAAGCGGGAATGACGACGGAGAGCGAGCCCATAGTCGAACATCATAACAGAAACGGCTTAACTCTTTTGCCATCAGGATTTGAAGAGTATTTGATCGGTCCTTGATACCCCTTTGGACTAGCCCTGCTACACTCCTATTAAGACGGAAAGCCGTTGGGAGGAATGACATGTCGAAGGACACGACCCAGATCTCCGGACCGCTGACGATGCGTCCGCTTCGCCAGCCTCGCCGCGCGCTCTATCTTGACGCCCGTTCGACCAGCCTGCGCCGTTATCGATCCACGCGCCGGGTTTTCGGCGGTTCCCTTAAAAGGGCTTTTTAAGCCGCTTTTTTAGCGTCGAAGCGGTAGCCGAGACCCGGCACCGCGACGATATGGGCGGCGATCTTCGCGCCGATCTTCTTGCGTAAAGTCGAGACATGCACGCCGATCGTGTGAGGATCGGAATAATCGGCGGGGTCATAGCCCCAGACGGTTTCCAACAAATAGGGGACGGACAGCACCCGGCCCGGCTTGCGCAGGAAAGTGGTCAGCAGGTCGAATTCCTTGCGCGTGAGCGAGACCGCCTTGCCCGCGACCACGACCGTGCGCGCGGCCACGTCGATGACCAGACCCTGGGCCTTGAGCTCCAACCCCAGCTCCTCGGCCGCTCCATACCGCCTCAGGACCGCCGCGATCTTCGCGCGGATGAGCGCCGGAGAAACAGGCTTGGGAAGATAGTCGTCGGCGCCCTGATCGAGCCCTTCGACCTGCTCTTCGGCCTCGCGGTGCACGCCGGACATCAGGACCACCGGCACGCGCGCGGTCTTCTTCTCGGCGCGCAGCCGGGCCAGCAGCGTTAGGCCGTCGCCGCCCGCCATCGAGACGTCAGACAGCACCAGGTCGGGAGGCGACTCGATAGCCGCGTCGAACGCCTCGCGGCCGTTGCTGACCCTTCGCACCGTGTAGCCCTCGGCCTCCAGGATATCGCCGTAGACGCGGCGGTTGTCGGGTTCATCGTCGACCAGCAATATGCTGCACCTGAGGGCCATGGCCTATTATACGAGAGCCGTCCGACGCTTACAACAGCGCCGAACTGGTTTTGACCGCTTTTAGCTCGTGGCGCACGGCGTTGACCGTGCGGCGGGAGATGGTGATGCCGCGCTCGGACTTCAAACGCCCGGCCAAGGCCGCGTCGGTGACGCCCGCATTCTGGGCCAGCCACTGTCCGAGCAATTCGCGCAGGACGCTGCGCCTGCCGGGAACGAAGGCGATCAGCGGCAATTCTCGCTCTGAAGGCAAACGGACGGAGCGGCGCGCGAACGCGCGGCTGACAGTGCTTGGCGCCAGATCCAAGCGCTTGGCGAGTTGGCGCAGGCTTATGGGGCGGATGTCTTCGGCGCGCTCGTTGCGCAGATAATCGGACTGAAGGCGAGCGGCCATCTCGAGCAGACGGAACAGCGTACTTTGCCGCAGATTCACGGTCTCCAAACGCTTGAGAAGGCCCGGCAGGTGCCGGCGTTCCTCCGGCGTCAGGCCGCCCGTCTTCCAACGCTCGATGAGGTCATGGCGGACTTGATACAAGCCTCGCGCCCAATACGGCGCGTAGAACTCGAAGACCGGCTCCCCCCCCTCAAACGACATCCGCGCCAGGCAAGCCGCCTGGCGGCCGGGCGCGGCGGACGGCGCCAGCACCTTGCCCTCGAACTCGGAGCGCGCGCCGAGCTCGACGACGAGCTCATGAACGCGGCGCACCTCTTCGGGGGCCATCTTCGTGCGGCGTCCGATCTCGGCTAAAGTCAGAGCCTCCTCGCCGTGAAGAAAAAAACGCTCAAAATCAATCTGGCCCATGCGCTTGATCGCGGCCATCGCCGCGCCGCGCGCCTGGGCGAACTCCTCGACGCCGACACGCTCCCCGGCGCCGGCCGCCGTGCGTTCGTCGATCTCGTAGAACGACCCAGACAGGCGGCCTCCCGGCCAGCGCTGACGGCGCACGGCGCCGGGAATGCGCCCGTCGCCAAAGTAGAGCTTTTGAAACAGGGGGTCCTTCTCCAGCTTCTCGACCTCGCGCGCGAACTCGCGCTCTGGCATCTCGATCCAGTCCGCCATGCGCATGCGGCCCATGACGGTCAGGCGCTGGCTAGTCGCGAGGGAGAGCTTTTGGACTTGTTTCATTGATCCTAATCGTAGCAACATTCCTGCCAATCGGATCGTCAACATATAGTTGCAATATTCCTGCCAACGGGCTTTTACGAGGTATATGCTACACAGTGGCATGGATGAAACCCGCATTCTGCTGATCGAAGACGACCCCTCGCTGGGCGCGGCGCTCGCCATGGAACTCAAGCGCCGGGGGCACGCGGTCGACATCGGCGAGCTCAACGACGCGCTGAACAAGGCCTTGGAGCGCCGCCGCTTGATTCGCGACTCGGAGGGCGCGCGCGAGACGGCCAACGGTTTCGAGGGCATCGTCTTCACGGGCCCGCCGATGCGCAAGGTCCTCGACCTCGTCCAAAAAGTCGCCGCGACCGAGGCCGCGGTGCTCATCTTCGGAGAATCGGGGACGGGCAAGGAACTGATCGCGCGCGCGCTGCATGAGAAAAGCACCCGCCGCAATGGCGCCTTCGTCGCCGTCAACTGCGGCGCCTTGCCCGAAGGCCTGCTCGAAAGCGAGCTGTTCGGCCACGTCCGCGGCGCCTTCACCGGGGCCGACCGCAACAAGCGCGGCCTGTTTGAAGAAGCCAACAATGGCACGCTGTTCCTCGATGAGATCAGCGAAACCACCCCCGCCCTGCAGGTCAAGCTGCTGCGCGCCCTCCAGGACGGCGAGGTCCGCCGCGTCGGCGACAACCATCCCTTCAAGGTCTCCGGCCGGCTTCTTGCGGCGACCAACAAGGATCTGGGCAAGCTGGTGGCCGAGGGAAAGTTTCGCGAGGATCTCTACTACCGCCTCAAGGTCTTCCCCATCGACCTGCCTCCATTGCGCGACCGCGCCGAGGACATCGCGTCCTTGGCCGAACACTTCCTGCGCAAGGCTAAGAAAAGGCTCGGCGGCAAGGCCATTAAATTTTCCGCCGAGGCCGCGCAGGCTCTACGCGCCTATCATTGGCCGGGCAACGTGCGCGAGCTCGAGCACGCCGTCGAGCGCGCGCTGATCATGGCCTGCGACGCGGCCGTCGCCGTCGCCGACCTCCCTGCCGAACTGCAGCCCGGGGGTGTGACTATCACAACAGGCCGCCGCCGAAGGCGCTCCCGCCCAGTGCCCCGCGTTGGTTCTTTGCTCAAAAGCAAAAGAGGCCTCGAAAGAAGAAAATAAATTCATTTATTCAGCCCCCGTTTGCTTAGAAGCAAAGAACCAAAAGAGGGATGCATCCTTGGAGGGCAATGACGAAATGATAGACTCACCGAGATGCGCCCGCGATCTCCTTTCGCCCGACTCATCGACGCGCTGAGCTCCCTGAAGCTGGCGATCGCCTGCCTCGCGCTGCTGATGGTGCTGGTCGTCGTCTGCACTTTGGCGCAGGTCCAGCTCGGCACGCACCTCGCCGTCGAGCGCTATATCCGCGCCTTCCTCGTCTGGTGGTCTCCCGAGTGGTCCGCCTGGCGCGTGCCTATCTTCCCGGGAGGAGGTCTCGTCGG
>JAYVZL010000044.1:0-2584 GCA_043783505.1 Elusimicrobiota bacterium | reverse complement strand
GCCCGTCGGCGGTTTTAAATCCGACGCCCAACGCGAAGCCTTCATCGAGGCCGAGGCGCAAGGTCAGCACGTCTTGGAGCGTGTAGGAGGCGCCAAGGCCGAACCGCAGCTCGGTATCCCCCACCACCTTGCTCAGGCCCACGCCCAGCATCGCCCGATCCTTGCGGATCGAGCCAGCGTTGAGAGAAACGCGCGAGAAGCCGTCGAAAGAGACGCCCACCCCGCCGCGCAGTTCGCGCGGCAGGACCTCGGGGTCCGAGTCGAGCTTGAGGCGCGGCGCCAGCAGGTTCTTGACGGCCGCGCCAGCGGACCACAGCGGCCGGCTCAGAAGCCACACGTCGTCGCTCGGGGACTCGAAGCGCGCTCCCGCGTCCGCGCCGAAGCCTCGGTCCTTGTAGCCCGCGAGGTTCGAGCTGAGCATGTTGAAGGTGCCCCCCGCCGCCCAATGATCGCCAAAGTTCTTGGCGTAGCCCGCCATGTAGTCGGCCTGCGAGGCCGTGACCTTGTAGCCGGGATCGTCAACGGCGGCGCGCGCGGTGATGTCGCCGCGGTAGAGCTGAATAGCACCCATGCCGAAGGTGCCCAGGCGCGAGGGGACGGTGAGGCCGATGAAGTCGTAGCGCGCCCCGTCATAAAGGAAAAGGTGTTCGCCGGTGACGGCCCCGCCCGCGCCGGCCAGGCCCGCCGGGTTCCAATGGAGCGCGGTCGGGTCCTGGATCACGGATACGGCGGCGCGGCCGAGAGCCGCGCCCTGCGCGCCGGGGCTTTGGCTCAGGATCGTGGGCGCGGCTTAGAGCGGCCGCGCGCCGAGGTAGAGCATGAGGAACTTAAAGAGGATGCTCGTCATCATTTCACCACCAGGAGGAAGAAGGTCGCCGTCTCGGAAGGTCCGTCGAAGTGCACGCGGCCGACGTAGCTGCCGTTCATGAGGGCGCGGCCGCTTTGGTCGCGGCCGTCGAAGCGGACCTCGCTGATGCCGGGCGGCACGCGGCCGCAGTCGCGCTCGTAGAGCTTCCGGCCGAACTCGGAGTAGATCGTCAGCACGGCGCGTGCATAGCCGGAAGTCGGCGCATTGAAGACGACGTGCGTCCCCCCTCGGTTCGGGCTGAACGGATTGGGGTAGTTGTAACCGCGCGGAAAGCTGTCGGCCGCGGCCAGGCTGAAGGCCTGAAGCGGCGTCCGGCTCGCGGCCCCGTAGGGATTTTGGGCCGCGACTTGAAAGTAATAGCTGTGGTAGTAGTCGAGGCCGGTCAGGTCGAGCGTCACCGTGTTGCCCTCGTCTTGAATCTGGGCGGAAGGCTTGCCTGCAAGCGCAGCGGTGCGCAACGCCGCGACGGCGGAGCCCGAGGACTGCTCGACGAACGCCACCGCCCGTAGTTCGGACGGCGAGTCGCCGAGGTAGGCGGTGTAGGTGATCGCGTCGCCCTGCGGAGTGTTCACCTTGCCCCAGGTGATCCGCACGCTCTCGCGCATGGTCTTGACGATCGGCGTGGCCAGGAAGGGTGCGGAAAGCTTCGGCACGCTCGGCGGTATATTGAGGAAGTTCACGCGGAAGACTTGGAGGCCGGAGGAAGTCTCTCCCCCGAAGCCGTCACGGGCGACTACCTGCCAGTAGTAGGTGGCGCCGGCCTGAAAGCTAAGGAGGTAGCTCGTAATGCTCGACGTCTGAACCACGGGCTGGGACTGCGGCGAAGTCGAAAGCGCCAGTTCGTAGCTCACCGGGTCGCCGTCGGCGTCCGCGGCCTGCTGCCAGGAGAGCGGCCACGAACTCTCGCGCGTCGAGACGGGGGCGGTGCCCGTCAGGAGCGAAAAGGCCGAGGGCGGCTCATTTCGCAGGACGGTGAGCAGGCTCGCCACGGGAGAGGCGCCGGCCGCGCCGAAGGGATCGTAGGCCGTGACCTGCCAGTAGTAGGTCGTGCCATAAAGCGGACTCAAGGCGTAGGCCGTGGCGGTGCTGTCCGCGACCGGAACCAGACTCTCCGGGGAGGTTCCCAAGGAGAGCCGGTAGGTCACGAGGTCGCCTTCGAGGTCGGTCACGGGCGACCAGGACAGCAGGACTTGGGGCGACAAGACGTGCAGACTCACGACGACCGTTCCGCCAGGGACGACCGGCGCCGGGGGCGCGGTGTTATCGAAGATGGGAAGATAAGCTTGCGTCGCGCCCCCCGCCATCGCCGTCGCGGCGCCATAGCCGTCTCGGGCCGTGACCGACCAGAAGTAGGTCGTGCCGAAAGCCAGGCCCGTCATGACCTGCGACGTGGCCGTGGTGACGATCACAGTCGGCGCGTACTGCCAGGACGGCCGCCAAGAGAGCGAGTAGGTCACGGCGTCCCCGTCGGGGTCGGCCGCGAGCTGCCAGGAGAGGTTGACGGCGCTCTCGCGCGTGACGGCCGTCTCGTTTCCCGTCTTTGCGGCAAAGGCGGCGGGCGGCCTGTTAGCGAGGTTGAGGTTGAAGCCTGTCACCGCGGCCGTGGCGGTCTGGAGAGGCAGCCCCAGGTAAGAGTCCGTCACCACCACGCGCCAGTAGTACGTCGCGCCGAAGGCAAGTGTGGGGCCCGTGAAGTTGGTCTGGGAAGTGCTGCCG
>JAYVZL010000043.1:0-2584 GCA_043783505.1 Elusimicrobiota bacterium | reverse complement strand
CTGGAAAGCGGGCTAGGCCGGGCCGGTCACGCTCCCTCGCGGTCGTACGGCGTCGATTCATGCGCGGCCATGGGGGCCCCGTCGCCGCCTAAAACGGTGATGAAGGAGTTTCCCTGCTCGTCTGGTGAGCTAACGCTAAACTGAGCGGCCTCCCCGGCCGGAACTTCATTCGCGTGCGCCGGCTCCCATCGACATTCTTTTTTCATGACTTCCCCCGCGCCCCAGCCCAGGCCGCATGAGAGTATAAAGCGGCCGGCGCGCGGACGGTATGGAGGGCCTGTGAATCATTCATAGCGACGACGTGACCGAACAAGTCCGGCGCAAATATTTTACAACGCCTGCATGGCAATGCGCGGCGCGCCATGGCAACCTATGAACGCCGGCCGCAAACCACAAGGAGGCACCATGATCACTAAATCCAAGAGCCGAAGGACTTCCAAGCGCGGGTCGCGCGCGGCCCGCGCTTCGGGGCGACGCAGTTCCACGGCGCGCCGCCGAACCGCGTCGGCCTCGAGTCAGAACCGGCGCGCGTTCGACAAGGAGCCGAGCGAGATCTTCACGATCTAGCCCCGGGCAGGAAGAGCGCCGCGCGCCGTCCTCTTGACGGCGGCGTGCGGCTGCTCGGCCGCGACGAGGAAGAGGCAGGCGCGCACGGTCTCCGCGCCGCCTCGCGGTCCTGCGCAGCGCAGGATGGCTTGATGGCGCCCAGGCTCGAGCGCCGCGTCGTGCCACCAATAGCCCTCGCCGCGCCGGCAGGCGCGCCAACCCTCGCCGTCGACGGCGATCTCCACGCGGCGGTCGGGCGCTTCTATGAGAAAGCGAAATCGCGAGGAAGCGATCATCTCGCCATCTCCCGGATACATGAGCGCGAGGCGCTCTCCTTGCCGCGACATGAGAATAGGATAGTCCTCATGAGCCGGCCTCGGCGACTGCGGCCGCGTCACCCTATTGTGACCGGGCCGTCGCATGGACGCGTCATCTTCCGGCAACGAAGTCATTACGCCGAGTCCATGGTGCCGGGCTTGCGGGAATCTCTAAACTGCGCAGACAATGAAAGGCATGAGAGCCAATACCGGCTGTTGTCTATGCGCCGCCCTGGGGCTGGCCGCGCCGATCCCCGTCTTGACACTCGTCAAGGCGCGTGCCCAATCGCCCGTTTTGCTTGAAAGCGAGGCGGAGGCGTTCCTGGAATCGACCTCGGTCAAGACCGCCGAGACGATCATCCAAGGCTGGCCTTCATCCTCGCGGCTCGTCGCGCACGCGATGATCGCCCGGTACGGCAAACCGCTTCGCTTTAGCGAGGACGCCTTGACCTGGTACAACAACGGGCCTTGGCAAAGAACCGTGGTCCACCGCAACTCCTGGCCGCATGGGCTCGGGGATGGGGATAAGAACTTCCTTGAGCAGGCCGTCGCCTACCGGGTTCCAGACAATAAGGTAGACGAGCTAAAGCGTTTCGACCCGAGGCTCGAGGCGGACCCGGTCGCCGCGGAGCTCTCCTCGCGCTCTGAGAGCGAAAGCGCGAACTTTCTGGCCTTGAACGTGGCCGAGGAGATCATCACCGGCAGACGCGGCTTGGAGGCCGCTCGTGTTTTCTACCTTAATACAGCCCGGTTGGCCGCGGCAGGGAAGGGCTCCTCGTATTACGATGGTCTTTTATTCGACGCACGGCCGCAGACCGAGAACGACTAATTCAGGAGGCCACAATGCAAAGAATCCCCACGGCGGATCTGTCGAAGACTACGGGCAAGACTAAAGAGCAGCTGGACGCGGTGCATCGAAAGATGGGCCGGGTGCCGAACCTGCACGCGACGATGGCGAACTCTCCGGCGGTGCTCAACGCGTATCTGCGTCTGCACGACGCGTTGTCGCAGACTTCGCTCGACACCAGGCTGCGGGAGCTGCTGGCGGTGACGGTCGCCTCGGCCAACGAGAGCGAGTACTGTCTGTCGGCGCACACGGCGACCGGGAAGAATCTGAAGGTCGACGAGGCGGAGCTGCTGCACGCTCAAGAGGGCGCGTCCACCGATCCCAAGACGCTGGCGGCGCTGTCTTTCGCCAAGTCTCTGGTGGTAAAGCGGGGTCGGGTCAGCGACGGCGAGGTCGCCGCGGTCAAGGCCGCCGGGTACAGCAACGCCGCAATCCTTGAAATCGTCGCCTCGACGGTCATGAACATCTTCACCAACTACTGCAATCACGTGGCGGAGATGGAAGTGGATTTCCCGAGGGTCCGCGTCCCGGCGGCTAACTAGAGCCCGGGCCTGACGCGAGGAGGACGGGGGCGCCTCCTTCGGAGACGCCCCCGCTAGGAGCTACGCTTTAGCGTCCGGCTCGCGCCGTCCGCCGCGCCAACCAGAGCGCGGTGCCGACCGTCACGATGACCGCGGCGACGGTCTTGACGCCTCGGCTCAGGAAGGAGCGCGACTGGGCCGCGACGACGCGCATGCGCAGGCTGCTCATCTCCAGTCCCAAGGCATCGAGGTCCATGGGCGACTTTTCAACTCGCGGGAATATCTCCACGTCTTCGGTCTCGAAATGCTGGAGGAGGTTTTCCTTCAAGAGCGAGAAGCGCGCGTTGTAATGC
>JAYVZL010000042.1:0-2588 GCA_043783505.1 Elusimicrobiota bacterium | reverse complement strand
GCGGCGAATGCGTTGGGATCGGTCAGAACGGAGAGAAGCGCGATGGGGCCATGGCAGATGAGGGCCGTGGGCTTTCGCGCGTCGTGGAAATAGCGCAGGATCGTTCCGATATCGCGGTCTTTGAGCAGGTCTTCCATGGGTGCGTGTCCGCCCGGAACTAGAACCGCGGCATATTGATCCAAGCCGCCGGCGATGATGCTGGAAAGGTTTTCGAGTTTCCGGGTTCCGGTCAGCTCATCGCCGCAAAGGCCGAGTTGGCGGCAAAGTTTCCGGATGTCTTGATAGTCGCTTTGCGCTTGGGCCCGAGCCTGCGCGGAGGCGCCCGGGACGTCTCCAAACCAGAAGGCGCCGTCGCTGACGCGGTCCATGACCGCCGGAGTTCCTTTAGGATCGGCGAATACGGGCTTGTAGCCGGCCTCGATGAGCTTCTTGACGGGAACCATGAGTTCGGGGAGAAAGAAGCCCGTGGGGTGGACGGCGCCGTTCTTGAGCGTGATCTTGCTTTCGCTGGACAGGACCACGAGCACCTTGCCGCGTGGTCGTGGCGCGCCCGCGGCTTTGCCGGAGCTTGCCGAGAGAGCCATCGCCAGCGCGGCGGCGGCGAGAGCCCTTTGAGTCTTGCTGATGTTCCGCATAGTTTATTCCTCCGAATTATTTTTGCGTCACCATCATTATGGCACGGGGAATATAATTATTAAAATTAATTGTTTCTATATATATGATCAAAATTTATGATGTATTGCGCCCGGGGTGGGCGGGCGTCTCGGGGCGTTTTTGATGGCTATATTTCGTATGATCGGCCCGTGAAGGAACGCCTGATCTCGCTGGACGCCTTCCGGGGAATCACGATCGCGTCCATGATCCTAGTGAACAACCCGGGCAGCTGGGGGCACATCTACTCGCAGCTCGACCATGCCGAGTGGAACGGCTGGACGTTCACGGACCTGATATTCCCCTTTTTTCTCTTCATCACGGGCGTGTCCATCGTTTTCGCCTTCTCGCGGCGGGCGGGGCGGCCGCGGCGCGAGCTTTACCTTAAGATAGCCCGCCGCGCGCTCATTCTCTTCGCGCTGGGGCTTTTCTTGAACGGATTCCCGTCTTACGATTTGTCGACGATCCGTATCATGGGCGTGCTTCAGCGCATCTCGGTCTGCTACCTCGTCGCCTCGATCTCTTTTTTAGAGCTCGGCACGAGCGCTCTGGGCGCGCTGTCCATCGGGCTTTGCCTGATCTATTGGGCGCTTATGTCCTGGTATCCGACGCCTGACATCGGCCCCGGGATGTGGGAAAAAGGGCATAACTTCGCCGCGTACGTCGACCAAATGGTCCTGGGAAAGCATGTCTGGGCCGCGGGAAAGACGTGGGATCCCGAGGGCGTGGTGAGCACCTTGCCCGCGATCGCCAACACGATCTTCGGGATATTCGCCGGACTATGGCTCAACAGCTCGCGTTCACAAGACGAGAAGCTGAAAGGCATGCTGGCGGCTGGAGCGGCCGGACTGTTCGCGGGATGGCTGTGGAGCCTGGTCCTGCCCATCAACAAGAACCTTTGGACCCCATCGTATGCCGTGTTCATGTCCGGTTTCGCGCTGGTCGTGCTCTCCGTCTTCTACTGGGCGATTGAAATCCGGGGTCGCAAGGCCTGGGCCCACCCCTTCGTCGTCTATGGGTCCAACGCGATCACGGTTTTCGTGTTCTCAGGGCTCGTCGCGCGCCTTCTCAATCTCTGGAAAGTTGCGCTGCCTTCCGGAAAGACGACGGCCGTCAAGAACTGGATCTACCTGAACTTCTTCGCGTCCTGGCTCTCGCCGCTTAACGCCTCGCTCGCCTTCGCACTGGCTTTCATCGCCTTTACTTACGCGGCGATGTGGGCGCTTTATAAGAAGGGCATCTTTCTGAAAGCCTGACGGTTTCTCGTCCGTCATAGGCAGGGAGAAAGAAAATAGAGCTCCTTGTCCGGTGCTGTGAGCGGCCAGCGTGCCGCCGTTTAACTCAGCCAAGGTCTTGGCGATGGCCAGACCCAGGCCGGTGCCTTCGCGCGGCTTGTTGCCGCGCGCTTGGCTTTGAAAGCGCTTGAAGATCAGCTCGAGGTCCGTTGAGGGGATTCCGGGGCCCTCGTCGGCGACCATGATCACGATGCGCTGCCCCTCGCGATGCGTCCGGATGGTAATCGTGCCATGCATCGGGCTGAACTTGACGGCGTTGCTGAGCAGGTTTTGCATGACTTGCCAAACGTGGCTGGCGTCGGCGCGGACGTTCAACGGCTCCGGAGACTGCACCCGGATTTTGACTTTCTTGCGCCGCGCCTGAGGCCCAAAGTCATCGGCCAACTCGTTGAGGCAGTCGGCGAGCGTGAGGTCCGTGGGATGCGGCGCCACCTTGAGGCCGTCGAGCATCGTCAAGTCGAGCAGGTTCTCGACCAACACGCCCAAGCGCTCCGCGTTTTTTTCGATGGTGCGCACGAAGCCCAGACGGCGCTTCATGTCGTCGAGGCCGCCTTGGCGGAGCGTCTCCGCGTATCCCTTGATCGAGGTGATCGGCGTTCGTAGGTCGTGCGAGACGTTGGCGAGGAACTGGTTGTGCAGCTT
>JAYVZL010000041.1:0-6786 GCA_043783505.1 Elusimicrobiota bacterium | reverse complement strand
GCCCGCGCAAGCTCAGTTGGATGCGCCCGGAGACCGGATACCAATAGATCTGCCCCCCATACAGCGCGCCGACGCGCTTAGCGTCGATGTACAGACTCGAGCCGACCTTATAAGCCCCGATCGCCTCTTGCGCCCGGCCAGAGACGATGACAGCCATATCCTCGGTCTTCGCGCGCAAAGGCGAAGCCGATAATATGAACGCCGCCGACAAGAGGAGCAATGAGGTCTTCACTTATTCGAGGACGATGTGATAGTCCTCCCACATAAGATTCGCGTCGGCCTGGATGCGCACGGCCCGTTGAACGTTCTTTTCGATGACCGTTTGCTGAGTGCGGAAGGATTCGGCGATCGTCGGGTGAAGGTTCACGCGGATCGACCCTCCCGGACGGCCTCCCGTCATCTCGAAGATCTCGCGCTGGATCTTGATGCGCAGGGTCTCCGCCGAGAGCACGCGTCCCGAGGCGCGGCACTGCGGACACTCCGCGGTGAGCAGGCTCGCCGTGGACATGCGCTTTCTCTCGCGCGTGAGCTCGATAAGCCCAAGCCGCGTGATCGGCAGGATGCGGATCTTCGCGCGATCCGCCTTGCAAGCCTCGGCAAAGGCCTCCATTACCTTCGCGCGATTGGACGCCTTGCGCATGTCGATGAAGTCGACGACGATGATGCCCCCGATGTTGCGCAGGCGGATCTGCTGGGCGACTAGCACCGCCGCCTCGATATTCGTCTGAGTGACCGTCTCCTCTTGGGATTTCGAGCCCGTGAAGCGTCCGGTATTGACGTCGATGGCGCACAGCGACTCGGCCTCTTGAATCACGATCGAGCCGCCGTTGGGCAGGGAGACCTTGGTCTCACGGATGCTCTCGATCTGCTTCTCGAGGTTGAACGCCTTGAAGATCGGAGTCTTCGCCTCATACAGCTTGATCCGGTCCTTGAGCTCGGGCGCGAAGCCCTCGACGAAGTCGACGACCTCTTTCTGCGCCTGCTTGGCGTCGAGCATGTACACGTAGACCTGATCGGAGAGGATGTCCCGGGCGATCTGCAGCGCCAGGCCGAGGTCTTGATGGAGGATCGCTGGCGAGGGCTGCTCCGCGAATTTTTTCTGCACCTGCTGCCAAAGATTTTGAAGGTATTTCACCTCACGCTCGAGCTCTTCCTCGCTGGCGCCCTCGGCCTCCGTGCGCACGACTACGCCCTTGCCGCCGAGATACTCCTTGACGAGCTTATCGACCACCCGCTCCAAGCGCTGGCGCTCCTCGGGCTCGGCGATATGTTTTGAAATTCCGACATATTCTTGATAGGGCGTAAAGACGAGGTAACGGCCGGGTAAGGACACGTCCATGGTGACTTTAGGGCCCTTCGTGCTGATCGCCTCCTTGGCGACCTGGACCATGACGGTCTGACCCTTCTTCAGCGTCTGATCGATGGGCGCGTTCTTGTCGCCGAGGACGTCGGAGATGTAGAGGTAGGCGTTCTTATCGAATCCGATGCTGACAAAGGCCGAAGAGATACCCGGAAGCACGTTCTCAACGGTTCCTTTGTAGATGTTGCCGACGATGTTCTGCGAGCTCTTGCGCTCCCAATGGAGCTCCGCCAATCGCCCATTCTCCATGATCGCGATGCGCGTTTCCTCGAAGCTGGTGTTCGCGAGCACCTCTCGCTTGATCGGCGCCCGATTATTGCGGTTGGCATTCGTGCGCTCCTGACCCCGTCCTCCGCGATCCTCGCGGTCGCGGCGATCGTCGCGGCGTTCCGAGCCCCCGCGTCCGCGTCCGCGAGGATCGCGGACCCGGTTTTGATCGCGCCGTTCTTGTCCCTGATAGCGATCGCGGCCGTTTCCCTGCGGCGCGCGGCGTTCCGGGAGGGTTTTGCCCGTCTCGCCGGGGGCGCCCTGCGAAGGGCTTTGATGCGGATCGGATTGGGCCTGGCCGCGGTTGCGGTCCTGGCCTTGATTGCGCTCCTGGCCGGGATTCTGGCCGCGCTCGCCTCCACGTCCTCCGCGGCGGCGACGGCGGCGGCGGCGGGCGCCTTCGCGCGGCTCACCGTTTGTTTGACCGGGCGCGGCAGCGGGCGGAACAGCGCCAGTCGGAGCCTGAGGCGCGGCGGGGTCGGCCGAGGCGGGCGCGGAACCGGGCGTCTCGATCTCTTCTTCTTCTTCGTCCTCGAGATCGTCTTCGTCATCGGATCCCTTGTCGTCCGCGCTCACGTCCTCCTGCGTCTGAGGGATGTCGCGATCGGCTTCCACCGGACCGTCGGCGCGCGGGTACAGCTCTTCGACGTCCGGGGTCCGTATTTCGGGCGCGGGAGCCGCGGCGGCCGCCGGCTGCGGGATTGGCGTGTCTTTTATCTGCACCGGCTCCGGCGCTTTAGGGACGGGCTCGGCCGGCACGGCGGGCGTCGGAATCAATTCGTTGTCATTGGACACAGGTTCTCCGGGATTAAAGCAGCGCGTATCTCCGCGCATAGATGTTGGCGACAATGCCAAGCGTCCATAATGTGACCAGGAGGCTTGAGCCGCCATAAGAAACGAGAGGCAAAGGCACGCCGGCCACGGGCAGCAGGCCCAGGCACATGCCGACGTTGAGAGTCAGTTGAAAGGCCAAGGTCGACGCCAGGCCCGCGCAGACAAGATAGCCATAACGGTCGCGCGCCAAGCGCGCCGCCGTCACGATCCTCCAAAGAAGGAGCATGTACAACCCCAAAATCAGCGAGGAGCCCCAAAAACCCATTTCCTCGCCGACGTTCGCGAACACGAAGTCGGTGTGCCGCTCGGGAAGGAAGCCGAGCTTGGATTGGGTCCCCGAGAAAAGCCCTTTGCCCCACAGTCCGCCCGAACCGATCGCGATCTGCGACTGGATCACGTTGTAGGACGCTCCCTGCACGTCGGACTGGGGCGCGATCCACGCCACGAAGCGGTTGCGCTGATAGCCCTTGAGCTTATGATGAACGACGATGCCCGACAACAACGCCGCCGACAATAGGATCGGGATCGCGGCGAAAGCCGCGGGCTTGACCTGGACGCGCATCCAAGTGGCCATGCGCCAAGCCATAAAGCCGATCCCGCAAAAGATTAGGATCGTGATGAGGGTCACCCAGCCCATGTCCGAGGTGGCCAGGATCAGGCTCGGAAGACTGTTGGCCGTCGCCAGCGGATACCGCACCTGACAGATCGTGTAGACGAGAGGGATCGCGATCGCCAGGCCGCCGTAGCCAAAGATCACCAGGATCTGAAACAAGTCGGCTCCGGCGCAGAACAGCATCCCGCATATGGCGGGAATGAAGGTGAGGGTCGTCGAGAAATCCGGCTGCTTGAGGATGAGGACCATCACCGGGGCCGCGACCGCCAGCGCCCCCAAAACCGTGGCGAGGTCTCCGGCCCGGCGCGCGCGGCGATCGAGAAAATCGGCCAGCGCCAGCACCACTAAGGTGCGGGCCATCTCCGCGGGCTGGAAACTAAAGCCCATCAGATGCACCCAAGAGCGCTGGCCTCGCGAAACCCGGCCGAGGATAAGCGTCGCGCCCACCAGCAGGATAGCCAAGCCGTACATGAACTTCGATTGATCCTGAAACACCTGATAGTTGAACGCCAGCGTCAGCGTGAACAGCGTCACGCCCAGAGTCAGCGCGACGAAATGCTTCTGTATGATCGAATCGTAGAAGGCCGTCGTGCTCGCCGCCGAGAGCATGGCCATGGAACCCGCGACGATGAGTCCCGCTATCGCGGCGATGAAAGTCCAATCCACTCTTCCCGACAGGCCCGACTGGGCGCGGACGGCGCGGATCATCGTCATAGGACTCTCCGCGGCATCGGCAAGGCGGCGGGAGCCCCGGCCGGCAAGCGCGCCGGGCGAGGCGCCGACGGATCGATCATTCCGAAGTGAGCCAGAATCATTTTTCTCGCCACAGGCGCGGCGACCACGCCGCCGTGACCGCCGTTTTCCACGAGCACGGCGATCGCGATCGAGGCGGGCTCTCCTGGTTTAGCCGCGTAGGCGACAAACCAAGCATGATCCTCGCCGTGCGGATTTTGCGCGGTGCCGGTTTTTCCGGCCACGATCACGCCCGGTATCTGCGCCGCCCCGCCCGTACCGGAAGACACTACCGTCTCCAAACCGCGCTGGACCGCGTCCCAAACCTCATCTTTGGCCGGCACCAGGCCCAAACGTTCCGGTTTCTGGACATAATCCGGACGGCCGTCGGTATACACGATCTTCTGCGTGTAATGCGGCCTCCAGACGGTGCCGCGATTCCCGAAGGCCGCCGCGACGACCGCCATCTGCAGGGGGGTGACCGTCAATTCCCCTTGTCCGATAGACAGGTTGAGCGTGTCGCCGTCATACCAACCCTTGCCTGTTTTCTTGCGCGTTTCGGGGCCGAACAAATGGCCGCTTTTCTCTGGAAGGCTCGGAATATTCGTCTTGGAACCGAGTCCGAAGGCCCGCGCATATCGCTCGATGGCCGCCCCCCCTGTCTTGAGGCCGAGAGAGTAGAAGTAGACGTCGCAGGATTTAGCCAAGCCCATCAGCCAAGCCACGCGCTGATGTCCCTTATGCTCCCAGCACAGAAAATTGCGCCCGCCCAGCGAGAAATAGCCGGGACAGAAGAACGCGTCGTCGGGCTTGATCCGGCCTTCGCTCATAGCGGCGAGACCCGCGATGGGCTTAAAGGTCGATCCGGGAGCGTACGCTCCGGCGATCGCGTTGTTGAACTCCGGAAGCGCAGAGATGTTGCTCTTTACCTCCGCTCGGTCTGCGGACAAAAACGCGTTCGGATCGAAGTCCGGCTGAGAGCTCATCGCCAAAATGTTCCCGTTGCGAGGGTCGATGGCCACGGCCGCGCCTCGGCCGGTCGCCGTCCCGCGCAAAGCCTCGTCGGCCGCGCGCTGGATCGCAAAATCCAGGGTCAGATGGATGTTGCTGCCCGCTTCCCACGGCATCTTGTCGAGGACGCGTTTAAGGCGCCCCTGGGCGTCGACCTCCATACGCAGTCCGCCGTCGCGGCCGCGCAGCTCGTCTTCGAATATCTTCTCGAGCCCGAGCCTGCCGGTGCGCGAGTCGACGCGATAACCCTTCAGCTTGCGCTCGCGCCACTCGCGCTGGTTCATCTTGCCCATGTAGCCGATCAGATGGCTGGCGAAACGCCCGAAAGGATAATAGCGCCGGGCTTCGACGATAAGGTCGACGCCGGGGTAGATGGTCTTGAGCTCCGATAAGCGGAACATCGTCTGCGTCGGCAGGTTTTCGGCAAGGCGTATGGCACTTTTCTCGCGCATGGCATGTTCAAGCGCCTCCAGCAGATAGTCCGGGTCGCGGCCGAGCTGGCGCGCGAGCTCTCCGGCTAGGGGTTTTAAATCCGAGAGGCTCCGGTCGTTGCTGGGCAGGAAGATTAGCGAGAAGGCCGGGGCGTTGGTGGCCACCGCCACGCCGTTGCGGTCATAGATGCGGCCGCGCGGGGCGTTTTGATGGATCATCTGCGAGCGATTACGTTCGGCCGCTTGCCGCCACTCGGCCGCCTCAATGAGCTGCATCTGAGCCAAGCGCAGGCCGAGGATCATCCCGGCCGCGACGATCATATACCATAAGATCTCTAGGCGTTCCCGAGGAATGGAGGCGCCGCTGTTCATCGATCCCCCTGAATATCCCAGGCCAAGGCAGCTGCCGTCACGGCCGCCGTATTCAGCAGCGGCGTGACCGCCATCGCGATCCAGCCGCTGGACTCGAAGCTCTTGGTGAAGATCAAGCCGATCAAGCCGTGTCCCACGAACGCGCCTAATGTCAGAAGAAACGTGGTCGAAGCCAGTGATCCGATGGCGCGCAGGTCGATCTGCCGGCGCGCGACGCCGACGAAGTAGGCGACTAAAGTCATGGTCAAGGCGCTCGCCCCGAACAGCTCGGCGCGCGCGACGTCAAGATAGAGGCCCCAACCGAAGCCCGCGAGCATGGCTAAGATCGGCCCGCGGCGGGCGGCAATGAGGATCGTCAACACAAGCAGGAGCTGGGGCGCCGCGCCCCAATAAGCGAAATGCGTGTTCCACCACCACTGGAAAAACATCGCTCCGAAGAAAAGAAGCGTCCCGCGCAGGAATGTCCTCACTGTTGATCCTCGGGGGGCAGAGAGGGGCTCGAGGCGGCCGCGGACGCAGGCGGAGGCGCCGCGATAAAAGCGACTTCACCTTTCGGCACGCGCGCGCGTAGGATCATGAGCTCCTGAAGCGACGACGCGTCGGCCGCCGGCGTGACCTCGACCGACTGAAACGTCAGGAACGGGTCGCGGGCATTCACACGCGCCACTCGCCCGATCAGTACGTCGGGCGGGAAGGTGGCGCTCGTCGGCGAGGTGTAGACCGAGTCGCCGGTCGACAGCTGCACTTCCGCGCTGATATAGTTCATGCGCAAGCGCGGGCCGTCCTGCCCCTGCACAAGCCCTTCGAGAGTCCCCGAGGACAGGTAGGCGGCGACGGCCGCGCCCTCATCGGTCAGCAGGAGAACAGTCGAGGTCTTCGGGCGCACGTCGACGATGCGGCCGGCCGCGACCAGCTGGCCGTCGCGCGGGCCCAGCACCGTGTCGTTGAGGGAGACGCCCCGATCGGAGCCGGCGTCGACGACGAGGCTGCGGTACCAGTGGATTGGGTCGCGCTCCATGACGTGGGTCCAGACCGGAGAACGCCCATCCGGGGACTTCAAGACGAGCGCGCGGCGCAGGCGATCGTTCTCAAGAGAGAGAGAGGAAACCGTGGTCATCAGCCATTCATTGCGGCGAAGCTCGACGCGCAGTCGTTCGTTCTCCATG
>JAYVZL010000040.1:0-2592 GCA_043783505.1 Elusimicrobiota bacterium | reverse complement strand
CGGCCAACCATGGCGAGTGGATCAACGCGAACTCGCTCCCCTTAGTCAATACGATCGTCCGCTATAGCCTTTTCAAGGGGGCCGCAGGCGGGCAGACGGCTACGATCGTTGGAAACAACAGCGACCTGATAGGAGCTAAGGTCTATGGCAATGTCTTCGACGGGGTGGACACGGGCAACGGGATAATCGCTGGCACCTCCGTAGCGAACCTCGTCAACGCCGAGGTCTACAACAATACGTTCCTCAATTCGATCGCCCAAATGGGGTGGATCAATGGCTACAACGGCACGGGCAACGTCGCCTATAACAACGTCTTGTACAACATGGACGCGACTGTGGGAAACGGCGTCGCGCACTCCAACAACTCCTATTTCCAAACGACCAACACGCCGGCCGAGACGAACCGGCAGACCGGTTCCGGGAATCCTTTCGTGAACTCGGTGGGAGGAAACTATCGACTTGCGGCCGCGACGAGTCCCGGAATGACGCTTTCCTCGCTCTATGCCCTAGATCCCGATGGAACCACACGAGGCGCAGACGGTACCTGGGACCGGGGCGCCTATGAATACGTCTCAGGCGGCGTTTCCGTCACCTTAGCGCCCATGGCCCCGCGCGGGCTCGCTTTTAGATAAAAGGAGATAATATATGCGAACTATTCTTCTGGTTTCTTTTTTTTCGGCGCGGTGAGCGTCCAAGCCGCCAACCACTACGTTAGGGCCGGGGCTTCGGGCACGGGCACTGGTAGCGATTGGACCAATGCCTGCGCGGAATTTACAGGAGCGTGCGCGCCGGCCACCATGGCGCGCGGGGACACCTATTATGTCGCCGATGGAGCCTATGCCGCCCGAACATTCAACGCGGCGGCAAGCGGTAACCTGGTGATTTCGATTAAGAAGGCCACGGGAGCCGATCACGGCACCGAACTCGGATGGGTCGGCGCCTACGGCGGATGGGCCCCGAATGATTGTCAACAAAGACGGCAGCGTCGGCATCGGCGACGACCCCATCCACACTTTTAGAGGTCAATGGCGACGCCCAGTTCGGTCTGGGGACGGCCAAAAGCACCTTCACCGTTACCGGTAACCTGCAAATGGTGAGAGGCTCGACGATCACTTCCAACGGCACCATCTCATTTTCAACCGCCGCCTCGGCCGCGCTTACAAGCGCGCCCAACCTGTTCATCGGCGCCAACGGCAACGTGGGCGTCGGCACGGCCACTCCGGCCACCGCGCTCGAAGTCGCGGGTGGCCTGCGCATCAACACCACGACCGCCAAGCCCACCTGCGACACGACTCAGCGCGGCACGGCGTGGCTGCAGCAGGGTGCTGGCGGGGTCGCGGACCTGATGTACTTCTGCATGAAGACGACGGCCGACACCTACCAATGGGTTCAGCTCGGAATCGGCAACTGAACTGAGTTCTCTCTCTCCGCGCCGAAACCGGCCGGAACTTGATTTTTACCGGAAAAGCCCCTATATATACAGGGAATGCCGGATAACCGAAAAATCAAGTATTGGCAGAGCTTTTTTGCGGCCCTGCTGATCCTGTTCGCGGCGGACCATGCTTGCGCCGCGTTGCCCGCGGGCTGCGGCGCCGGAGCGGACGTGCGCCAGGACGGAGTCGGAGGCTCCACGACGACGATCCAGCTCGCCCTCAACCTTATTGCTAAGACGCTGGGCACGACCACCTGCGTCGTCATTCGAGATACACAGACCTATAGCGAGCAGGTCACGATTCAAGGATTCACCTTCACAAACGCCACCGACACGCTCAAGATCATGTCGGACCCGAGCTTCGTGAGCTCAGCGCCCGCGGTCAACCCTCCGGCCGCCTCGATCGCGGCCTTCCGAATTCTCAACGCCAGCGTGACGCTGCAGAACATCTCGATTATTTCGACCAACTCGGTGAGCTATGGCGTGATCGCGTCCTCGAATTACGTGACCCTCTCGAGCGTCACCGTATTGGATACGACGGGGAAAATCACCACGGGGGGCGTCGTCATCACCG
Source organism: Elusimicrobiota bacterium (assembly GCA_043783505.1). Lineage (GTDB taxonomy): Bacteria > Elusimicrobiota > Elusimicrobia > UBA1565 > UBA9628 > GWA2-66-18. Next base: position 586 of record JAYVZL010000040.1, on the reverse strand, counting down.
GTTCGTTCGCCGCGATGTCCTATTCCAAGGTCGTCGTCGGCGCGCCAAGCGGATTGAGACTCGATGGCTTGCGCGGCAACGTCAGCTACAGCACGTTTAGCGCGACGACGGGCTTCCCCGACGGTGCTGTTTCCATCGATGGATCGTTCAATGTGATCACTCGCAGTTATATCGAGGACCGCAAGGCCGGCAACGGTTATGGGCTGGTCATCTTCGGCACCGCCTCAAGCAATCTGATCAGCTTCAGCCATATGGCTTCCAACTCAGTCAACGGCATCGCCGCTTACTTCAATTCCGGATTCGGCTTCAACACCGTTTCTCAGAGCTTTATCACCAACAGTGCCGGCGGCAACGGCATACAAAACGATGCTCAGCTCGGCAATGTCGTCAGCCGCAGCACGATCACGACCCAGGGCACGGCGATCGGTTTTATAAATTCCGGCACCCAGCTGATCGACAATTGTTACGTCCAAGGTGGCGACGCGATTGATGGCGATGCCGACGATATCGTCGTCAGCGGCAGCGTTCTAATCGCGACTAATACGACCGGTTTTGCTTTGCAGTTCCAAGCCCCCCGGTCAAATTT
>JAYVZL010000039.1:0-6800 GCA_043783505.1 Elusimicrobiota bacterium | reverse complement strand
CTGGACGGAGGTCGACCTGCGAGGTTTGCCGCGAGGGTTGAGTCCTCAAACAGCCATCTTTGCCGCTAAGCTTTTCGGCAGTCTCGGTCTTCTGTCCCGGGCCGTGCGTGATTTCCGTCCGGATTTAATTTTAGGAATGGGCGGCTACCTCACATTCCCCGCCGCCTATGCTGCCTGGCGGCGCGGGGTACCCTGCGCTCTTCACGAGTCGAACTCGATTTTAGGCCTGGCCAATAAGGCTTCGGTGATGCTTGGCGCGAAACTATTTTGGGGTCTACCACCTCTCGATGGAGGAACGCTGGTCGGCACGCCGGTGCGTCCTGAGTTGTTTGCGCGCAAGGATCCGGCCGTCTCACGCAAGGCGCTGGGGCTCGATCCCGCGCGCACAACCGTGCTCATCTTCGGGGGCTCTCAAGGTGCGCAGGCGTTGAACATTAATATGGCCGCGGCTCTTAAGAGCACGGGGGCGCAGGTCCTTCATTTGGCCGGACGCAATAAATCAGAAGAGACAAAAACCGTTTATAAGCAAGCAGGGGTTGCGGCCGACGTGCGGGATTATCTCGACGACATGGGCTCGGCTTACGGCGCTGCGGATTTAGTCGTTTGCAGGTCGGGGGCGAGCACGTTGGCGGAGCTGGCGGCTCAGCATATGCCGGCTGTGCTGATTCCTTATCCTTACGCCGCGTCGGATCATCAGAACGAAAACGCGCGAGTCCTTGAACGCACAGGTGCTGCGGTGCGGATTGAAGAACGGGAATTAGGCGCGCGATTGGGGCCGGCTTTGGGGGATTTGCTAAAGTCGGAAACGAAGCGGGCTTCCATGGCAAAGGCTTACAGTGCGCTGGGTTTGCCCGGAGCTGCTCAAACGACGGATAAATTCGTCGATCTGCTTGAAAAAATGGTGCCTTCATGAAACGCCCCCAAATTCTTGTTTGCAATGACGACGGGATTCACGGTCCAGGGCTGCCGGCGTTGGTGGCGGCTATGAAACGGATCGGGAACGTGACGGTGTCGGTGCCAGATCATGAGCGCTCAGCCGATAGTCACTCGTTAACTTTGCACAAACCGATACGCGTCCGCCGGCACGCCGAGGGGGTTTATACCCTCAACGGGAGTCCCGCGGATTGTTCTCGATTTGGAGTGCTGGAGATTCTTAAGAGCAAGGTTGATCTGGTGGTAAGCGGAATCAACCGTGGCTACAATTTAGGTGAGGACGTGATCTATTCAGGCACCGTCGCGGCGGCGCTGGAAGCGACGCTGCTCAAAATCTCATCTATCGCTTTTTCGCAGGATCCGGATGGGAAAGACTATCGGCCCGCGGCTTTTTTCGCGCAGCGATTGGCGAAGCAGGTGTTGGCCAAGGGCTTGCCGAAAGGAGTTTGTTTGAACGTCAATTTTCCTGCGATTCCAGGGAAAGCCTATGGAACCGGCGTGGCCGCGAAGTTAGGGCGTCGCATCTACGGCACGACGCTGACGCGCCGCCAAGACCCGCGAGGCTTGGAATACTACTGGCTGGCTGGCCACCAGGTCAGCGGCGTGGACGAACCCGGGACCGACGTAGCGGTCGTGTCGCGCGGAAAGGCATCCGTCACCCCGCTCAAGATAGACAACACGGACACGGCCATGCTGGCGGCACTGTCGTCCTGGCGTCTATAGCTCGCGATGGAGATCGTCGCTCGCCCCAAAACCAGTAATTTATCGGTAAAAACACGATCAAACCCTGACCTTGAACGCCCCCAGCCAAGAAAGCTAATATCACGCCATGAACGCAGTTCGTCTTCTCAAAAAAATCCCCTTCCTTTCCGCCCTAACCTCCAAACACCTCGGTGAAGTCTACCGCCTAGCCGAAGAACTCGCCCTAAACCCGCGACAATCCGTCTTCGCCAAACGCCAGGACGCCGACGCCATGTTCATCGTCCTCTCCGGCCGCATCAAGATCTACACCAACTCCCAATCCAAAAAGAAGAAAACCTTCGCCTATCTAAAGGAGGGGGAGTTCTTCGGCGAAATGGCGCTAGTCGAAGGAACCACCCGCACCGCGGCCGCCCAGGCCGTCGAACCCTCACGCCTGCTCGTCATCCACAAGAAAGACTTCCAGCGCCTGCTCGCCAACGACCCCAAACTAGCCCTGTATCTGCTGAAGACCGTCAGCGCCCGCCTGCGCCGCGCCAACGAAGAGATCGAAGGACTTTTGTTCAGGAACATTCTCGGACGCGTCGCCAAAGCCATGCTCGAACTGGCGCAGCGCGCCGGCGAGATCCAAAACGGCGGCCTCGTGTTTAAGGAACATTTCACCCAGCAGGAACTCGCCGACCTCGTCGGCACCACCCGCGAACCCCTCACACGCGCCCTCTCCTCCCTGCGCCGCGCCGGCCTCATCGCCATGCATCAGGGCCGCTACTTCATCCCTTCTCCGGATAAACTCGCCGGCCTCTGTATCGAGACCTGACATGGAACATCCCCTGCGCACCCACGATGCCGGCGTCCTCAACGCGTCCTTCACCGGAAAAAACGTGCGCGTCGCCGGCTGGGTCCACTCAAGACGCGATCACGGCGGAGTCTACTTTTTTGACCTGAGAGACCGCTCCGGCCTGGTCCAAGTCGTCGTCCATCCCGAGAAAGCCGCAGCCTTCCTCGCCGCCGCCAAACTCGGCGCCGAATGGGTCGTGTCTATTAAAGGGAGCGTTGGGCGGCGCCCGCAGGGCACGGAAAATAAAAAAATACCGACCGGCGAGATCGAGATCTCGGCCGATGAAGTCGACGTTCTCAACACCTGCAAAGTCCTGCCCTTTGAGATCGATGAGCATATCCAGGTCAACGAAGAGTCGCGCCTTAAATACCGTTTCCTCGATCTACGTCGTGCCCGCATGCTGCGCAACCTCACCATGCGCCACACCGTCGCCATGGCCGCGCGCAACGCCCTGGCTTCCGAAGGCTTCTTGGAGGTCGAGACCCCCATCCTCACCAAGGCCACCCCCGAAGGCGCGCGAGACTTCCTCGTGCCCTCCCGCCTGAATCCCGGATCTTTTTACGCCTTGCCCCAGTCGCCCCAGATCTTCAAGCAGATGCTCATGGCCTCGGGCATCGAAAAGTACATGCAGCTCGGCCGCTGCTTCCGCGACGAGGACCTGCGCGCAGATCGGCAGTACGAGCACACCCAGATCGACGTCGAGATGAGCTTCGTGCGCGAAGAGGACGTCCACGCCGCCTGCGAGCGCATGATGAAGGCCATTTTCAAGGCCGCCATCGGCTTCGACGTAACGGCCCCTTTCCCGCGCCTCGACTACTTCGACGCCATGCGCCGCTTCGGCTCGGATAAGCCCGACCAGCGCTATGGATTTGAGATCGTCGACCTGACTGATGATCTCAAAGGCAGCCAGTTTAAGGTTTTCGGCGGCGCCGTCGCCGCCGGAGGCGTCGTGCGCGCCATCTCCTGCGAAAGCGACTACTCACGATCCGAGATCGACAAGCTCACCGACCTCGCCAAAGTCCACGGCGCCAAGGGCCTGGCCTGGATTAAGTGGACCGAGGCGGGGCCTGAGACGCCGATCGCCAAGTTTATGTCTCCGGCCGAGCTCGAGGCGATCAAGACCAAGACCGGAGCCAAGCCCGGCTGGTTTACTTTCTTCGCCGCTGATAAAGAAATCCCCGCGTCCAACGTCCTCGGCGCAATCCGTAAAGAAATCATCGCCCGGCTTAAGCCGACGCCGTCGATGCCTTGGCATTTCTCCTGGGTCACACATTTCCCGCTGCTCGAATGGGAAGCCGAGGAGAAGCGTTGGACCTTCGCCCACAACCCCTTCACCCGCCCTCTCGACGCCGACGCCCCCAAGCTCGACACCGACCCGGGCAACGTGCGCAGTCATCAATACGACCTCGTCCTCAACGGCGTCGAGCTCGCCTCGGGCTCCATCCGCAACCACAGCGGCGAGATGCAGCGCAAGATATTGGGCCTGATGGGCTTTGACGCGACGGAGCAGCAGCGCCAGTTCGGCCTGCTTCTATCAGCGCTCGACTACGGCGCGCCTCCGCACGGCGGCTTCGGCATGGGTTTGGACCGCCTCACGGCTCTGCTCTGCGGCGAGGATTCCATCCGCGAGGTCATTGCCTTCCCGAAGACTCAGAAAGGCGGTGATCCGCTCTCAGAGGCGCCCAGCGCGGTCAAGGAGAAGCAACTCAAAGAGCTGCACATTAAGCTCGACTTGCCTCCTGCCCCGGCGCCAGCGCCAGCGCCGGCTCACGCCGCGCCCATCAAGAAATAAGTTTAGAAGCCGGGCCATCCCGCCTAAAACGCCCTCGGGAATATCTTCCTCTTTGGTTCTTTGCATTGGAGCAATGAAGAGCTAAATAGATGTTTTTATTTGCGGCATTCCACACGGGTTTTGCTTAAAAGCAAAGAACCAACCGGAGATTGCTCCTCCGCCGGCGAGCCCTATCCCCTACGGCCCAAAACGAAAATTGTCAGTATCAATCCCCTCACGTTAAAGCGAAACAGCTGCGGTAAAGCGTCGGCCGCGCTCGGAAGAGCGGCGATAAGACGAGGACGCCGACACCGCGCCCAACTCGTCGATGCGCTTGGCGGCGGCGGGGTGGGTCTTGAAGAGGGGAGTGCCCGAAGCCTCGGCCTTCGCGACGCGCTCCAAGAAGGACTTCAAGGCGCCGGGATCGTAATTGGCGCTTTTCGCGTAGACGGCCCCGTAGTGGTCGGCCTCGTACTCCTTGTCGCGGCTGTAGCCGCTGACCACCAGTTTGTTGACCACGTCGTCGATCGCGCCCTCAAAAGCGGTGGTCAACTGAGAAATCTGCTGGGGCGTGTAGTTCTTGGCCACTTCGCCGCCCAAGATGGTGAAGGCCGAGGTCAGGCGCGAGGTCTGGATGGTCTTTAAACCGTGCTTCTTGGCGACGTGCGCGACCTCGTGGGCCAGCACGCAGGCGAGCTCGTCCTCGCTGCGCACCAGCTTGAGCAGTCCCGTCGTCACGAAAACGAAGCCGCCGGGGGCCGCGAAGGCGTTGACCTCATCGGAGTTTAAGACTTGAACGTGGTAGCCTTTGTAGATGGAAGGCCGGTCCGAGGCCAAGGAGACGGCCTGAACTACTTTCTGCGCGTAAAGATTGAGACCCGGGTCGTTGAGGGGCTTGTAGCGCGCCATAATCTGCGCGGCGACGGCCCGGCCGATGAAGTACTCCTCGCTCTCGGAGATCTCCTCGAAACCCTTGCGCATCGCGTTGACGCCCTTGGCCACTTTCGCGAAATCCACGTTGTTGGAGACGCGTCCGCCGGTCATGGTGCTGATGTCGAGGTTCTGTAGGCTTGCGCAGCCGGTGAGGAGGAAAACGAGAGGAAGAAGGAGCCTCATTTGCCGCCATCGGGCAGCAGAGCGCCCGCACGTAGGAAGTCAAAGAGAGCGGACTCGCTCACCGCCCTGCGCTCGAGCGCGTTGACCGCTGAGAAATTGGCGGCTGCGTTCTTGTTGCCGTACGCCTTCTCCACCTGGGCGTTGAAGCCCTTGCCCGCCAGCGTCACTTCCTCGGCCGAGGCGCTGCCACCCACAGAGGAAGCGGAGCCGAGATGAACGGATTTCGTCGTCACCGCGCTTTGATGAAGGTAGCCGCGGCTGACCTTGTACCAGCCTTCGCGGAGGCCCTCGGTCTCGAAGGTTTGCCCGAGCCGAGCGGAACCGGCGGAGGGGGCGAAGAACTGCGGTCGCTTGCGCAAAGTGGTCTCTTGGACGAGGACCGTGACGGTGGCGGCCAGGGCGGCCGAGGCAGACAAAAACATCCCTACAGCGAGGATAAAACGTGGTCGGGGTCTCATTATTTCTCCGTCAGAGCGTAGGAGCCGTCCCAATCCGCGGCGGGCGGTTCTTTGATCGATGTCTGACAACGTTCGATGTATGCATCCGATGCGTGATCGTCTCCGAATTCTTTCACGACGGACTGAAAAACGACGATCGCTTCATCGAACGTCCGGCTTCGGAACAGCACGAGACCTTTTTCGAAAAGACGAGCTCTTTTAATTAACGTCTCGTCCGTATTCCCTTTTAATCCCAGCAACTCATAAACCCTTATGGGTAGATTCTTTCCTTTCACCTTCACGAAGTCAAGCTCGCGGACCTCGACGGCCGCGGCGCCGCCCGCGCCCTTATACGTTGACTCGGAGATCATGATGTAAGTGCCGTAGGCCTTATTGGCGCCTTCAAGGCGCGAGGCGAGATTGACGTTGTCGCCGATGGCGGTATAGCTCAGCCGCGCCGCCGAGCCCATGTTGCCGATAGACGCGGGGCCCGAGTTGAGGCCGATGCGATTGCGCACGGGCGGGTAGCCTTCGCGCGCGAACTCCTCGCGCAGACGCTCGAGGCGCTTCTGGTTGGCGAGCGCCGCTTTGCAGGCGACCAAAGCGTGGTCGGGGCAAGGCGCCGGCGCTCCCCAGAATGCCATGACCGCGTCGCCGATGTATTTGTCGAGCGTGCCTCCCGAGGCTAGGATGGTGTCGGTCATCTCGCCCAGATAACGGTTCATGAGTTTAGTGAGCTTTTCGGGGGAAAGCTGTTCCGAAAACGTCGTAAAGCCTTGGATGTCTGAAAAATAGAACGTGACCTCGCGTCTTTGGCCGCCGAGGGCCAGCATCTCTGGATTGTCGGCGATCTGCTTGACGATCTCGGGTGACAGATACTGAGAGAAAGCGCCCTGGATATAGCGCTTTTGGCGGCCTTCGACGGCATAACCGTAAGCCGAAGCGACGGCAAATCCCAGCCACAATGATAATTGGGGCGCGACGATGTCGAGCCAAACGCCTCGGG
>JAYVZL010000038.1:0-6847 GCA_043783505.1 Elusimicrobiota bacterium | reverse complement strand
CTGGCGTTTGAAATCGCTGGCGCCCAAAGCTCATGTCGTGCTCGAGTTGGGCGGCAACGCCGGCGTGTATGTGGCCGCCGACGCCGATCTGGCGTGGGCCGCGGCGCGCTGCGCGTGGGGAGCGTACGCTTTCTCGGGGCAGGTCTGCATCTCCGTTCAGCGCATCTTCGTAGATAAGGCCGTTCATGAAGAGTTCCGCCGCCTGCTCGTGGCCAACATCAAAGAACTCAAGATCGGCGATCCCGCCGATGAGGCCACGGATATCGGGCCGCTAATTGATGAGCCTTCGGCCCTGCGTATTGAGGAGTGGCTCAAGGAAGCGGTGGGACGGGGAGCGAAACTGTGGGCCGGCGGGCCGCGCAACGGACTAGTGATCCCTCCCTCTCTCGTCGAGGGCGCTCCCGTCGACTGCAAGGTCTCGTGCGAGGAAGCCTTCGGTCCTATCGCCACGCTGGAAGCGGTGGACTCGCGTCAAAAAGCATTAGAACGTCTCGCCGATACAAAGTATGGCCTTCAAGCCGGCATCTTTACCAACGATCTTCACTTTGCGCATGAGGCCTTTGACCGCCTTGACGTGGGCGGGTTGATCATCAACGACATCCCGTCTTATCGCTCCGATGCTATGCCCTACGGGGGAGTCAAAGAATCTGGGCAAGGGCGTGAAGGCGTGCGCTACGCGATCGAGGAATTCACCGATCGCCGCACCATGGTCATCAAGCCGTAAGGAGATAACATGAAGCTTGTGGAATGCGTTCCAAATTTTTCGGAAGGTCGCGACAAGGCAAAAGTTCAAACCATCGTCGATGCCGCCAAATCGGCCGGCGTGACTATCTTGGACGTCGAGATCGACGGCGACCACCATCGTTGTGTTTTATCGTTCGTCGGAGAGCCGTCCGCCTGCGTGGAAGCGTGCTTTCGCGTCGCGCAAAAGTCTGCGGAATTGATCGATCTGAACCATCATAAGGGAGAGCACCCGCGCATGGGTGCTGTCGACGTGATCCCCTTCATTCCGGTCGCGGGCGTGACCATCGAGGAGTGCGCCGCTCTGGCCGAGAAGTTGGGGGAAAGGATCGGGCGCGAGTTGAAGATTCCAGTTTATCTGTACGATTGCGCCGCCAAACGTCCCGAACGCAAAGATCTGGCCAATGTGCGCAAAGGCCAATTCGAAGGACTCAAAGATCTTATCGGGAAGGATGACACGCGTACGCCCGATTTCGGGCCCAATCACATTCATCCCACGGCCGGCGCCACCGCCGTCGGAGCGCGGCAGCAGATCGTCAACTTCAACCTCAATCTCGATTCTCACGACATGGTCGCGGGCAAGGACATCGCCAAGCGCCTGCGCGCCTCGGGCGGCGGGCTGCCGTCGGTGCGGGGTAAGGAGATCGATTTGGCGGCACGAAAGCAGGTTCAAATTTCGACGGTTCTGACGGACTACAAAAAGTCGTCTATGAAGCGAGTGGTCGATGAGGGCGTGCGTTTGGCGGCCGAGCACAACGCCAAGATCGTGACGACGGAGATAGTGGGTTTATTGCCGCGCCAGGTGCTAATCGACTTCGCTCTTGAAGCTCTTAAGTTAGAGAACTTTAATCCGAATGTGCAGATCCTTGAGAATCGTCTCGAAGCCGTTGGTGCTTTAACCGGCGGCTCCGATTGGAAGGCGGCGGGCCGTTCCGTGGCCGAAGCGATGGCCAATACCGACGCCACCCCCGGCGGCGGCTCGGCGGCGGCGATCTCGGGCGCCATGGGCTGCGGTCTGGGGCAGATGGCGGTGGGTATCACTCTTAAGTCCAAGAAGCTCGAGGAAGCCAAGCGCCCGGCGCTTATCGCCGCGCACAAATCCCTAGGCGAGATGCGCGCGACATTCGACCGCTTGGCCGACGACGACGCGGCCGCCTTCGACCTATTCATGGCGGCGATGTCCTTGCCCAAGGACGACGCCTCGCGCCCGGCCAAAATGCAGGACGCGCTCAAGCACGCGGCCGAAGTGCCTCTTAAGACCGCTCAGATCGCGGCCGGCGCGCTCGCCGTCGCTAAGCAGGCGGCGCCTTTGGCCGGCGCGGCTGTGGCCTCGGACATCAATTGCGCGATGCACCTGCTCAAGGCCGCGGCGCTATGCGCGGCCGAGAACGTGCGCATCAACCTGGGCGGGATCAAGGACGCGAGCGCGGCCCAGGACTTGGAAGGCCGCCTGACGAAGACGCTCGCGGCCTGCGCCTAGCCGAGTGTTTTTTTAAGTAGCGGAGGCGCCAGGAAGGTGGTTGCGATCACCATGACGACTACGGCCGCGTAGAGCACGGGGTCGATCACACCGGAACTCAAGCCGATTTGCGCGAAGATAAGCCCTACTTCTCCGCGCGGGATCATGCCGACGCCGACGCTCCAACGATTGAGACTCTTTTGACGGACGGCCAACGAACTGAGAAGTTTCCCGATGACGGCGGCGATAATTAAGAGAGCAGCTAGGCCGAGAATGGGGCGATTTTCGGGAACCAGCGGGTTAAATACTCCTAGCTGGACCTTCGCCCCGACCATGACGAAGAACACCGGCACAACGACGCCGGTCGCCGGCTTGAGCCGCTCGTAGACGTGAGCTTTCTTGCCGGCGCGAGCAAGCAAGACGCCGATGAGAAAAGCGGCCGGAAGCAGGGCCATCCGGGCCAGCGCGCCCCACTGAGGCGTGTTCCCGGCCGCGTGGAATTGGAGCGCGCAGAGAATTGCGATCCCCAGGATGTCGTCGATGACGGCGGCGCCGAGTATGATCTGCGACTCGGGTCTGTCGAGCTTGCCCATGTCGGAAAGGACTCGCGCGGTTATGCCGACGCTGGTCGCGGTCAGACCCGCCCCCACGAACACTGCCTCCAGACCGCCGTGTCCGAGCGCGGTCATGAGACTCCAGCCGAGCGCGAATGGAGCAATGACGCCCGTCGCGGCGACGGCGGCCGCCGTGGGTCCCGCTTTCAGGAGCCGGTCAAGATCGCAGTGCAACCCGGTTTCGAAGAGAAGCAGGATCACGCCGATCTCGGCGACGACAGCCAGCGCGGGATCGTGGGGATTAAAGAACGCGGACAGTCCCGCGCCGATCGCCAAGCCCGCGGTCAGTTCGCCCAAGACCTTGGGCTGACCCAGCCGTTCGCCCAACGCGCCAAAAATATTGGCGGCGAGCAGGATGACGGCGAGTTCGATGAAGAAGCGAATAATTTCGGCGCCGTGCATGAGTGATTTTACATCATAGCCCGACTATCCCTTAAGGATAGTCGACCCATTGACAGAAAAACCCGCGCGGCCTACCCTAAGGCGTGATTGCTTTGATCGCATGGTGCGGATGGCTGCTCGCCGTTTTAGTCGGGTGCGGCTTGTTCTTCCTACGCAGCACCGAAACGGGGTTTTCGTACGTCAGCCTGCCGCGCCTGTTCTACTTCCTGTGGGTGATGGTCTGCGTTTTGGTTCTGGCCGCAATGCGCTCGCCGTACCTGGCGGGAGCCAGTTTGGCATTGGCGGCCGTCGTCGGAGTTGGGGCGTTCAGGGGCAATGAGCCCGGCGCTGTCCGCCGTCGAGAGGAAGTGTCCGAGCGTTTGGAGGGATGTCGCCGCGCGTTGGAGGAAAACGAACGCAACCCGGCCTCCCTGGAATTAATCGGCGACGTGTACTCGACTTTGGAAGAGGCGGGACTCGCCCTGAGCTACTGGGATCGGGCCAATGAGATCATGCCGCAGACCAAGCTGCGCGAGAAGATCGCCGGACTGCATCGCGAGGTGGCGTCGTTCCACTATTGGGGCGCGCCGTGTGCGCACGAGGTGCGGGCTTGCCCGAAATGTGAGGCGGTGGGCTCGCGTCTTGATTTTTCTTGCCGCTGCGGGGCCCGTTTCTTTCCGGGCAGGATGTCTTGGCTCGCGGTGCGCTTCAACCGGCTGTGCGATGGGACGGGCGCCGGTCGGGCGATTGGGTCGGGATTGCTTCTCTTACCGTTCCTTTATATGTGCGCGCCGTGGGCCTACGCGACAGCTTGGCTGATTTGGATCGGAGCAAGACGATCCAGCCCGAGGGGGGCGGCTTGAGTTGCTTCGACTTCGCCGCGGAACGGCGTCGCGCGGCGGGCCGCGCGGTTCTGGTCCTCATGTTGTTGGGCGGGTGGGCGACTTATGGACGAGGGCCGATCGATCTGTCCATGGGTTGGGCGAGGACCTTAGTCCCTAAATCCGCGCCTGCGCCGGGCAGACGTTAAGGAGTCTTTTCGGAATCGCGTTTTGCGCGAGAAGAAGAAATATGGTTCGAAAGTTCCTGCGCTTGCTCGAGCCAATCGAGCTTTTGGCGCGCAAAGCGCAGAAGCTGAGCCAGGCCCAGCCGCATTAAGTGCCTCGACTACTTCAACGACGCTGTTCTTCTACATGGAGCGCCGGTTTTAAGCGGCGCCGACCTTGGTCTGAAGACGGTCCTTGAGCGCGTCGAGCTGGACGCGCATCTCCTCCGGCAGCCTGGTCCCGAACTGGTCGAAGAACTTCTTGACGTCTGCGAGCTCGGTGGTCCATTCCTCGGGGCGGACCTCGAGGAGCTTCTCCATGACGCCGGCGGGTAGGTTCAGGCCGGTGAGGTCGATCGCGTCGGGCGTGGGCGTGTAGCCGATGGGGGTCTTAGTCGCCTTGCCCTCGCCGCGGGTGCGGGCCAAGATCCACTCGAGCACGCGCAGGTTCTCGCCGTAGCCGGGCCACATGAACTTTCCGTCGGCGCCCTTGCGGAACCAGTTGACGTGGAAGATCTTCGGGGGCTTGGGGATGCTGGCCCCCATTTCGAGCCAATGCCCGAAATAGTCGCCCATGTTGTAGCCGCAGAACGGCAGCATCGCCATGGGGTCGCGGCGCACTTCGCCGATGGCGCCCACCTGGGCGGCGGTGCGCTCGGAGGCGACGGTCGCACCCACGTACACGCCGTGCTTCCAGTCAAAGGACTCGAAGACCAGCGGAGCCAGGCGCTCGCGCCGACCGCCGAAGATGATGGCCGAGATCGGCACTCCCTGCGGGTCTTGCCATTTGGGCGAGATCGAGGGACATTGCTCGGCGGGCGCGGTGAAGCGGCTGTTGGGATGGGCGCCGACGACAGGTTTTCCATCGGCGTCCTTCATGCCGGGCTTCCAGGGCTGGGCGTTCCACGTGGTGCCGGAGGCTGGGGGCTCGCCCTCGCCGTCCTCCCACCAGACGCTCAGGTCGTCGCCGAGCAGGACGTTGGTGAAAATAGTGTTTTTCTTGATCGTCGTGATCGCGTTGGGGTTGGACTTGGTGTTGGTGCCCACGGCGACTCCGAAGAAGCCCGCCTCGGGGTTGCACGCCCACAGCCGGCCGTCGGGGCCCACGCGCAGCCAGGCGATATCGTCGCCCACGGTCCAAATCTTGTAGCCCTTGGCCTTGAGGCCGGCGGGCGGGATGAGCATGGCGAGGTTAGTCTTGCCGCAGGCCGAGGGGAAGGCGGCGGTGACGTACTCGATCTTGCCGTCGGGATGCTCGATGCCCAAGATGAGCATGTGCTCGGCGAGCCAGTTCTCTTTGTTCGCCTGCCACGAGGCGATGCGCAGGGCCAGGCACTTCTTGCCCAACAGGGCGTTGCCGCCGTAGGCCGAGCCCACCGACCAGATGGTGTTGTCCTCGGGAAAGTGCAGGATGAGGCGATGGGAGACGTCGAGGTCGGCTTTGGAGTGCAGGCATTTGGTGAACGCCCCGTCGCTCCCCAGCTGGTCGAGGACGCGCTGGCCCATGCGGGTCATGATGCGCATGTTCAAAACGACGTAGATCGAGTCGGTGATCTCCACGCCGATCTTGGAGAAGGGGGAGCCGACGGGGCCCATCGAGAAGGCGATGACGTACATGGTGCGTCCTTTCATCGAGCCTTTGTAGAGCTCTGCGGCCTTCTTGTAGCCCTCTTCGGGCGCCATCCAGTTGTTGGTGGGGCCGGCGTCTTCCTTATTACGGGTACAGATGTAGGTCAAGTGCTCGGTGCGGGCGACGTCGTTGGAGGAGGAGCGGCTGTAGTAGCAGCCGGGAAATTTTTTCTCATCGAGGGGGATCAGCTGGCCGCGCGCGATGCCGCGCTTTTCAAGGCGAATGCGCTCCTCTTCGGAGCCGTCGACCCAGACGACCTGGTCGGGTTGGCACAGCTTGGTGGTCTCGTCGACCCAAGCTTTCAGCTTCTCGTGATTGACCTTTACCATGGCCTATTTTAGCACGGCGGACGCCTCGTTGGTAGGTCTATTGACCCACGCGGATATGGGCTATTTATATCAACATTTTAGGGTATTTGGACCCGGACGGATCTTTAAGCGTCGCCGGTAGAATATAGATGGATCTAGGAGAAAAATCGAACATGAATCTTAAGAATATCGGCGTATCGGCGTGCCTCTTGTCGGCGGCCGTTTCGAGCTTTGCTGGGCAGGGAGCGTTTAATTCCGCCGCTTTCGAAAGTCTGCAGCAGGCGGCAGCCGGCGCCGATCAGAATGCGATCTATGATAACGCCGCAGTGAGAGCGGCCGCCTCGCAGGGCACGGCTTCCGCTCGGACGCTGGCCTATCGCGAATCGGACGCGCCTAGCGTTATTGCCGTCGACCATCGGTATAGTAATCCCTATAACTATAAATACGGCGATTTGAAATGCACACATAGCGGCGCTTGTGCGTTCTATGAGGTGATGCATCCGGCGAGCGAGCTGAAGAAGAGCAAGGTTCCCTTTGAGGTGTTTTTGGGGCATGTTTTGTCTTATGTGCTCACTCCTGTCCGGTTAAAGTTGAAGGCATAGCTGGGGGTCTTGACGTTTGAGGCGTGCCAGCCTGGAATCGTTGAGGCTGAGCAAATCAAAAAGCGAG
>JAYVZL010000037.1:0-2617 GCA_043783505.1 Elusimicrobiota bacterium | reverse complement strand
TCCAGGCAAGAGAAGGTGTAAATATAGACCACGCGCCGGATCTGGTCCTTGGGAGTATTGACCGGAAGTTCCTCGACGACTCCGGGCTTAGCGGGCTGCGCGGCTTTAGGAGGCTCGGCCGGCGTCTCCGGTTTGGGCGGCTCGACCGGCGCAGGCGGCGCGACTGGTTTCGCGGGCTCCACCGCCGCGGGCGGCTCGACTGCCTTCGGCGGCTCGGAGATCATCGTGGGCGGCGGCTGAGTCACGGAAGGCTTGATGATCCCGTCTCGCGGCGCCAGTTCAATTTCGGGAACGGCAACTGGGGCCGGCGCCACGGGCGGCGGCTGCGGCGCGGCGGGAGGCGGCGTCACCGTCAGCGGTGAAGGTGCCGGCGGGGGCGTCACGGACACGGGAGGCGCGACCGGCTTGGCCGGGGGCGGGGACGAGGGTGGGAACGGCGGCGCGGGATTTAAGACCGGACCCGAGCCTCCCGTATCAGTGAGGATCGCGTCCAGGTCCGAAAGAATGGACTGGATATCCTCGGGCTGATCTTTTTTCGACTCGTCCGTCATCTCAGCCGCCGACCGCCAGGCTCTTCAGGCGCAGGGCCACGTCCTCGGAGTTCGTGGCTTCCTCGAGGACCACCTGGTCCGCTATCTTTCCCTCGCTGAACAAGCGCAGGAGATCCTGGTCAAAAGTGTGCATGCCGTAATATTCGCCGGCCTCGATGATCTTTCGCAGCTCCGCGGTCTTACCCTCGAGCAAGTGGCGGCGCACCAAGCTGTTGCCGATCATGATCTCGGTGGCGGGGTAGCGTCCCTTGCCGTCCTTGGACAGCACCAGACGCTGGCCGACGACGCCCTTAAGGCAGTTGGCCAGCTGCTGGCGCACCTGAGTGTGCTGATGCGCGGGATGAGCGTCGACGATGCGGTCGACGGTCTGCGCGGCGTCGAGGGTGTGCACGGTCGATAGCACGAGATGGCCGGTCTCGGCCGCGGCGATGGCGGCCTGCATGGTCTCCAGATCGCGCATCTCGCCGATGACGACGACGTCGGGATCCTGGCGCAGGATGTGCTTGAGCGCCGAGGCGAAGGATCTGGTGTCCAAGCCCACTTCGCGCTGGACGATGGTCGACTTCTGATCCGTGTGATAAAACTCGATGGGATCTTCGATCGTGATGATCCGATACTGGTGGGTCGCGTTGATGTGATTGAGGAAGCTGTTGAGCGTCGTGGTCTTGCCCGCGCCGGTGATGCCGGTAAACAAAATGAGCCCGCGGCTCTCATTGCCGAGCTTGGTGAGCGCGTCGATTGGAAGGTGGAGCTCCTCGAAGGTGCGTAGCTTCATCGGCACGACGCGCAGGGTCAGCCCCAAGGTGCCCTTCTGCCGATAGACGTTGACGCGGAAACGCGCCACGCCGTCGAGGCTGTAGGCCAAGTCGAGCTCCATCTCGCGCTCGAACTCGGCGGTCTGCTCCTTGTTCATCAATTGGTAGGCCACGCCCTTGATGTCCTCGGCCGACAGCTTTTGGAGGTTGGCCGCCAAGATCATGGCGCCGCGCACTCGCAGGGCGGGGGCGGAGTCGGCCTTGAAGTGGATGTCCGAGATATCCTTCTGAACCATCAAAGTCAGGAGATTCTTGATGTCGATTGCCATAGTTAGTGAAGCTTCACTCTTTGACGATTTCTATTCCTTTTAGAATCAGCCAATCCGTGACCAACGGGCTTAGGATCGCGCTCTCCGGAATTGTAAGGCGTACTCCGCCCGGCGTCAACCTCTTTTTTACATCATGCTCGGACAGGAAGACGCGCCCCGTCGGACCCAGGGGATTCCAGAGAGAGACGGCGGCGGCCGCCGGCTTGGCTGGCGCCAAACCGGCGATGAAGATATCCGCCAAATCGTCTTTTGTAAGCATTACGATATTGGTCGTCGGGTCGCCAGCGATCCGACGCAAATGCCAAGTGAAAAGCCTAATAGCATCTAGTCTAATTTAATGGCGATCCGCTCGATGTATTTTTCCAGGTCGTCATGCGGGCGCGGGATCACGTGCACCGCGACCAGCTCGCCGACCTTTTGGGCCGCGGCGGCGGCCGCATCGACGGCGGCGCGCACGGCGCCGACCTCGCCCCGGCACAGCGTCGTCACCAAGCCGTTGCCGACCTTCTCATAGCCGACGAGCCGAACCTTAGCCGCCTTGGCCATCGCATCCGACGCCTCGATCATGCCCGTAAACCCCTTCGTCTCGACCAACCCCAACGCCTCGCGAATCTCAGCCATCTCGCCTCCTTACTCCCGATCATCTCCGCCGAAAGCCTCTCGGCTCTCGGCGCCCGTCTCCAGCACGGCGTTGCAGTGCGTGCAGCGGCGCGGCGTGGTGTAGGTCCGCTGGCATTCGTCGTCCTCGGGCCACCACTCCTCAAAAAACATCTCCACTTTTTTGTGGCACTTGAAGCAAAACTTCTGCAGGCCCGCGCCGCAGCCCGCGCAGAACTTAGGCAGGGGCTCCTCGGGGCGCGTGTGCATGATCGCCGCGCAGGCGCCGCACTGCAGGTCCACGGTGATCTTATACTTCGCCGGCTCTTTTTTCATAAACGCCCTCGTCCTCGGATTTTAATAGCCCTTGCCGTCCGTCTTGCCG
>JAYVZL010000036.1:0-6863 GCA_043783505.1 Elusimicrobiota bacterium | reverse complement strand
CCCTACACGTCGGTGCGCATCTATCTCAAGCCCGCGCGCGTCACCGGCGACTCCAGTCGCGACCTGAAAAATCCCGTCAAGGCGCGGGTCGTCCATTTCGACCGGGCTCTGGACCTGGCCCTGCTCGAGCCCGAGGGGAAGATCAAGGCCCCGCCGCTGCCGCTCGGCGATGACTCGACCGCCGAGCCGGGCGATTCGGTCGTCGCCATCGGCCATCCCGAGCAGGGCGGCCTCTGGACGCTCACCCAGGGCGTTATCAGCACCGTGATCGCGGACCTGGGCGGAGTGCCGGGCAAGGACGCATTCCAGACCGACGCCAGCATCAACCGCGGCAACTCCGGCGGACCGCTCATCGACCGGACCGGATCCATCATCGGCATCAACACCTCGATGGCTCGCAAAGCCGCCGACGGCCTGACCATCACGAGCGTGAACTTCTCCGTGAAATCGAACGTGGCGCGGCGCTGGATCAACGGGGAGAAAGCGTCTTCGTCCGTGGCCGCGGCGTCCATTGAGCCGTCGGCCGAGTCTCCGGCCGCGGCCTCCGCTCCCGTGGCTGCGCCGCCGGCGCGCGCCCCTGTCGCCGGCGCGCCCCTGCCTCCAGCGCCCAAGACCAAGCCTCTCGTGCTCACACCCACGACTCCCTATCGGATCGACGACGTGCTCGAGGCCGAGATGAAGGAGATGGAAGACCTGGAAGGCGAGATGCAGCGCGAGATCGAGTCGCGCCGGAAGTGACGAAGCGGCTTAACGCTCCATTTCGGATTTGCCGGCGGCCGCGCTGACGGCCCACGTCTGCCAGCCCGCGTAGTCGCGCCGCCCGATGTTCTTGCGCGAGATCATGCCCAGCACGGTGAAAGCCAGATCGTGGTTGTCGGGCTGCTTCAGCTTGAGAAGATCGACGAGACGCGGGGCCGCAGCCAGCATCTTCCGGCGCTGAGGCTCGTTGTCGACCATGGGCACGAGCAAACCCATGGTCTTTCCCCGCACCACGTCGACCGGGTCGTCGAGCAGCGGCAGGATCTTGTCGATATCCACGCGTAGGTCCTTGCGGTGATTGATCACATCGGCCAGGATCTGAAGGGCGGCGCCGCGGACGGCGGAGGAGGGATCCTTCAGGGCGCCGTGGCAAGCCTCCACCACCTTTTCGCCGCGCGTGCCGTAGCTCAACACGAACAGCGCGGCCGCTCGCTTGTCGCCATCAGCCTCATGGGTCAAGACCACGCGCAGCTCCGCGTCTTTAACCGCGGCGCCGGCGACGAATTTTTTCTGCAGAGCCGCGAGCTCGGGCGTGGGCCCGCCCCATAGGCAGTAGAAGCCCGGACAGTCCGGGCGGTCCACCGACATCTGGCCGCGACGAGAGAGCGCGGAGCCCATGTCGTAATATTGCTTCCAGGCCGCCAACAGCCCGTCGGGATCGCGCAGCACGCGATTGGGGTTGGGCAAAAAGGCCATGCGCTCGCGATCGACCTCGTCGACGACATCGAAAGTCGCGTACATCGCGTGATCGACTGAGGTGAAGTACTCCGAAACCGAGAGCTCGACGTGGGCGATCCCGGCCATAACGCGCGCTTCCTTCTCCAGCTGCTTGCGCAGCGCCTCGGCTTTCTGCGTCGGAACGGGAAGATGCTTGTTGCGCAGCTCCACGATCTCGCGCAGACGGTCGCCGAAGAGCATCCGGGCCTTTTCAGGCGTCAGCACCGCCGAGCGGTAGACGTCCACGCCGCGAAGCGTGGCGGTCGATTGAGCCGCGACCGAACCCGACAGCGCCAACGACAAAGACAGGAGGAGGGTGTTCATCGCGGCCATTATAACCATTTTGCTATCGTCGTTGAGTGTCAAGGACCGTCATCGCCTCCGTCCGCGTCGAACTCGTTGAGGCCGCTCTCAAACGCCCGTTCGTCACCGCCCAAGGCCGGCGCGAGCGCACCGTCAACGCCGCTTTGACTCTGCGTTTGCGTAGCGGCGCCGAGGGATACGGCGAGGCCTCCACGTCCATCGCCCAAAAGCATCTCACCGCTCCGGCGCTCAAGCGCGCGCTCCAGTCGCTCGCGCGGCGCGCCGTGGGCCGAGACGCCCGCGGGTGGCGCAAGCTGGTCCAGGAGGCCTGGACGCTGAGGGGGGACTTAAGCCCCGCCGTCGCGGCTTTCGAGTCGGCCCTGCTCTGCGCCTTGGCCGCCGAGGCTGGGACCGACCTGGCCGGTTGGCTCGGCGGCGCGGCGCGCCGCCTGGAGACCGACATCACCCTCTCGGCTTGGAACGACCCGCGCCTGACAGCGGAAGCCGCCGCCGAGGCCGCGAAGGCGGGCTTTCGCGTGCTCAAGATAAAAGTCGGCGGCCGGCTCAAAGACGATTTGGCGCGCGTGCGCGCCGCGCGCGCCGCCGCTCCCCGGGCGAGGCTTATCCTCGACGGCAACCAGGGCTTTACCCCGCGCGGCGCGCTGCGTTTTGTGGAAACCGTCCTGCGCGAGGGGGCGCGCGTGGAGCTGCTCGAACAGCCGACTCCCAAGGGTGACCTCGCGGGCTTGGCCTTCACGGCCAAGCGCTGCCCGGTCCCCGTCGCGGCCGACGAGAGCGTGGCCACCCCCGAGGACGCCGCGCGCGCCGCCGAGGCGGGCGTGAGCGCTATCAACATCAAGCTGGCCAAGTCGGGCATCTCGCGCGGCCTTGAGATCGCCGCCGTCGCGCGCGCGGCGGGACTGCCGCTGATGATCGGCTGCATGGCCGAGACCGCGCGGGGTTTGGCCGCAAGCGTGCACTTCGCCCTGGGCACCGGCTTCTTCCGCTGGGCCGACCTCGACAGCGACCTGCTGCTCGTCGAGAACGCCGCGACGCGGCGGCGCGCGGGCTGGACGCGGCGCGGACGCTTCGCTGAACTGCCCTAGGCAGCCGGGAGCATTTAGTAGTGCGTGGGCAGAAGCACCACGCCCTGCGGGATCACGAAGACCTGGCCGTCGAGAGCGTGAACTCGATCGCGAATGCCGCCGGGAGTGATCTCGACCGTCAGGAAATGATGGAAGCGGTCGCGGTTGCCGGAAGGAAATAGAGCCGAGCCGCCTCCTCCGGTTAGCACGTAGCGCACGCCGCCATGGTCCTGCACGCCGAAGGCGTGCACGTGGCCCATATAGACGCGGCTGACCTTGGCCGCGGAGACGATCTCGGCGAACTCGCGCGCGCCGCCGATGAAGCCGCCGAGCGCGTGAACCCGCCCCACTCCTCCCCATAAGCCCAGCTGGACCGGCGGCATGTGAGTAAAGACGACTTTGCGTCCGGGGACGGCAAGCGCCAGCTTCAGCCACTTGAGCTGCGTCTTGCTCACGCGCTTGGCGCTTGAGTCGAGGACCACGAAGCGCACGCCCCCGTGGTCGAAGAAGTAATTGGGCTTGCCGAACAGGCCGCGATAAAGGGTCGAGTGCGACTTGCCGTTGGGGCGCGAGCGATCATGGTTGCCGATCACCGTCAGATACGGCCGACCCGACCAGACCCGGCGCAGCCCGCGCAGAAAGGAGTCGTAGTTCGAGACTATTCCCTTGCTGACCATGTCCCCGAGCTGCACCGTGAAGGTCAAGGGGAGCTTCTGCAGCTCGCTCATCTGCTGATGGAAAACGCCCTCGCGGTTGAACAGCTTTCGGTAGATCCAGAAACGGGAAGGCTCGGCGTCGCCCAGCACCGCGAAGGAGACGCGATCGCCCGTGGCGCTGGGAAGGCGCGAGAGACGCCGCAATTGGCGCTCGGTGCGCAGCCGCGAGGCCAGCAGCAAAAGGCTTTCCGGAAGTTGCCTATCGTCGGAGCGCCGCATACCTCATCCTACGATTTTGATAGTATGGGCGCCATGCTACGCGAGCTGCGCGGCCTCGCAAAGGAAACGGCCGTCTACGGCCTGTCCACGGTCCTCGGCCGCCTGCTGAGCTTCCTGCTCACGCCGCTTTTTTCATACCTCCTGGAGCCGACCGACAACGGCGCGATGCAGGCGGTGTACGCTTATATCGCGTTTCTGAGCGTGATCTACGGACTCGGTCTCGACACGGCCTACCTCCGCCTGGGCCGGCGCGAGGGCAAATCCGACGAATCGGCCTTTAGCGCGGCCTTTCTGACGGTCGTCGGCTCAGCACTCGCCGTCTCGACTGTAATCCACTTGTTCGCAGCACCTTTGGCGCGAGCCATGGGGCTTCCCGCGGAGTTCGCCGTCCTCGTTCGCTACGGCGCCTGGATCTTGGCCGCCGACGCGGCCATGATCATGCCTTACGCCGAATTGCGCGGCTCGCATCGCGCCCGCGCCTACGCCGGCATCAAGCTCGTGGGCATCGCGATGAACCTCATCCTCGCCTACGTTTTCGTGCGCGTCTTGAGGCTCGGCCTGCACGGCGTGTTCTTGGCCAACCTCACGGCCTCGCTCTCGAGCCTGGCGATGCTGGCGCCCGTAATCCTCTCGCGCCTGGCCCCGCCCGACCGCGCCAAGCTCAAGAGCATGCTCGGCTTCGGCGTGCCGCTGGTCCTGGCCGGAGTGGGCTCGATGGTGGTGCAGGTTTCCGACCGCCCCATCCTGGCTCGCGCGGCGGGCCTCGCGGCCGCGGGCGTCTACGGCACCTGCTACAAGCTCGGCATCGGCATGATGCTCCTTGTAGGGATGTTCGACCAAGCGTGGAAGCCCTTCATCCTGGAGCGCGCCGACCGCCCCGATGCCGGCGCTCTCATCGCGCGCGTGCTCACCTATTTCACGACGCTCGCGTCCTGGGCTTTTCTCGCCATCGTCTTCTTCATAGGACCGCTCGTCACCGCGCCGCTTCTCGGAGGCAAGTCCCTTATTCATCCGTCATTCTGGAGCGGACTGCCTGTGGTACCGATCGTGACCTTAGGCTACCTGTTCAGCGGTTTTTATTTCGTTATGCTGGCCCCGTTGATGCTCGACAAGCGCACGGGTGCCATCTCCGCGGCGACGTGGGCGGGGGCGCTGGTCAACCTCGGCGCGAACTGGTTCCTCATTCCGCGTCTGGGGATGATGGGCGCGGCGTGGGCGACGCTCGCGGCCTACGTCGCCATGGCCGTCGCCGTTTGGGCCCTTGGCCGCGACTCGCGCGCCGTGCCCTATGAGTGGACGCGCCTGGGCGGGCTCGCGGCCTGGACGGCCGCCCTTTGGTGGCCGGGGATGAACGTCGGCTTGGGCGCGCGCGCGCTGCTCTTGTGCGCCTACCCCGCGGGCCTCATGATCTTCGGCTTTCTGGCTCCCGATGAGCTCGCGGAGCTCCGCTCCCTGCTTAAGGGGCGAACGTCCGCTGCAAAGAGTTGAGCGCGGCCGCCTCGCGCCGGCGCGCGCGCGACTCGTCGAGATCCTTGGGATCGTGACTGATCTCGTAGCGCGCGAACAAAGCCAACGAGAGTCCCAGGCGGGCCTCGGAGGAGCGCGGGTCTAGATCCGCGGCCGAGGCGAATTCCTTGGCGGCGGTAAAAACGTCGCCATCGGCGAGCGCCCGCGTGCCCGACACGCAGAAGCGGCTGGCCAGCAGGGGGGAGACCAGCCACGGCACGACGCTCACTCCCAGCGCCGCGACGACAAGAAGTGCTGAGCGGCGCGGCTTCCACCGACGCGCTTCCAGCGGCGCGGCCAATATTCCCAGGAAAAGCCCGCACGTCGCCAAGTTGGCGAGATACTCCAAGCTCAAGCCGACGCCCCCGAACAGGGCGAACGACGTCAGTCCCAGTAAATACGGCCAGCGCTCGGAGACGGCTTTTTTTTCCCACCATAGGCGCCGGAAAAATAAGAGGAAAAAAGCCGCCACGCTC
Organism: Elusimicrobiota bacterium; assembly: GCA_043783505.1. Lineage (GTDB taxonomy): Bacteria > Elusimicrobiota > Elusimicrobia > UBA1565 > UBA9628 > GWA2-66-18. The sequence goes on along the minus strand of JAYVZL010000036.1, from coordinate 1,082 downwards.
GTCGTGCCCGCGATCCCCGTCTCAGCGAGCAGGCCTACGACGATGTTGTGCGCGTACAAGGTGCTTTGCACGGCGCCGACTTTATACGCCTGATAAGCGCTCGGAAAATTTCCGATCCCTACGCCGAACCAAGGATGATCCCGGAACATCCTCAGGCCGCTGGCCCACCAATACAGACGCGACGAGTTCTCGGGACGGGAGAATTTTAGGATGAGCGTCGCGCCGATGAGCGCCGCGACGCCCGCCGCCGCCGCCGCGGCAAGCCGGGGACGACGGTTCATCCAATCGAGAAAAGGCCTCGGCCCGGCGAGCAAAGCAGCCGCGGCCGCAAGGCACATCATGCCCCACGTGCTCTTCAGGGCGATCACGCCCAGAACCGCGGCGGCCGCGCCCACGGTCCAGAACCAGCGGCGCTTGACTCGAGCGTGCGCGATCAGAACCGGCGTCCACAACAGAAAAAAAGCCGTGGCCGCGCTGGAGTTGACGAGGGTTCCGGGCACCTGAGGCCTCAGGACGTGGCGAATCAGCCAGTCCGGCGTACCGACGCCCGCGCCCGCGAAAGCCCCGTGCTGATAGAGGATCAGCGCCGTCTCAAAACACAGCAGCGCCGCCGCGGCCGCGAGAAGGTCCTCAAGCAAGCGCTTTTCGCGGAAAATGTTGTGGGCGATCACGAAAACGAGCATCGCGGCGAGCCAGTCCATCAGTCCCAGCCAGGACTCCTCGGGATGGACGGAGTATCGAAACGACAGAGCCAGGGCCGCGGCTATGCAGGCAAGCGCGGCCGGAAAGGGGATCGATAGGCCCGGCGCGCGCTCCTCCCACCCATGATCAAAGAGCAAGGCGATCAATAAGCACAGTAGGGAAAGATAAAGCAGCGTGGCCGCCCACAGATCATGCCCGCCGTTGGCCAGAGCGCAGAACACGACCAGCAGGGTCAGCCAGTCGGATAAGATCCGCGTGCGCATGGGCTAACGCAAGGACCAGACAAGAAGGTGCGGACCGGCAAAAGAGAAGGCGATTTCCACGCCCGCGCCCTTCCATGCGTCGAGAGCGCGCGCCAAACGCGCGACGCGCGCAAGACG